>CAMDPX010000078.1 GCA_945905295.1 Planctomyces sp. SH-PL62
CACGGCGAGAGATCGCGACCTACATCGCCTACTACAACAACTCCCGCCGACACTCATCCCTCGATTACCTCACCCCCACCGAATTCGAATCTCAAATGCTCGCCGAAAATAGTGACTCACACTGTCCGTGAAACACCGAGCACCTCAACCCGGCGGATGTCGAAGATGTGTTTCAGAAGACGAGCATCGTGCTCTGGAAAAAGATGTCCGAGTTCGATCGCGACGGCAGCTTCTTCCACTGGGCGTGCGGAATTGCCTTCAACGAAGTCCGCAACTTTCTGACGGTTCAGCGGCGGAGCCGATTGCAGTTTGATCTGGAACTCGTCGAACTGCTGGCTCAGGAAGCGGCGGAAGAAGAGTCGCTGTCGGAGTCGCGGCTGGAGGCGTTACGGCGGTGCCTGTCGCAACTTTCGAAACGGCAACAGGCGATCCTTCAGCAGTGCTACTCCGGCACCGAGTCGATCACCGCCGTCGCTAAGCAATTGGGGCGAGAACGAACCGCCCTCTACAAACAACTGGCTCGGCTGCGCGAGAAGCTGCTCGCCTGCATTCAACTGCGACTGGCACAGGAGGGAACATCATGAGCGATGAAATCCTTCAGCAGCAGATCAACGATCTCCTCAATGGCACGATCAGCGAAGCGGAACATCGGACGTTGCAAGATCGGCTGAAGACAGATGCAGCAGCTCGTCACGTCTTTCGCGAACGAATGGACCTCGAAGCGGGCCTGAGAACTTTGTTCGCTGCCGATGTTTCGGATCAGCCTGCGGTGACGTCTCCAAAACCGGTGAGTGAGCTGCGTCGGCCTGACTGGTGGCGCTGGCGAGTCGCTTTGATCGCGACCGCCGCGTCGATCGTCGTCTTCGCCGTGTGGTGGACGCAGCGTCCCGACCGTGCTCGTCCCGAATTGGCCGAGCAGCCCCGGCAAACGACCCCGCAAGAAATCCAGCCGACGGAGCGGTTGCTCGGCAGACTGGTCCAACAGGCCGATTGCGTCTGGCAGCAGGCGGCATCCCTGCAAGAGGGCCGCTTCGCACCGGGAACGATCAAGCTCACATCGGGGGCCGCCGAACTCCGTTTCGATTCGGGAACGAATGTCGTTTTGAATGGCCCGTGTGAGCTGGCGATTGAAACCGGTGATTCGGCGAGGCTTCTGGCGGGATCGGTCTTTGTCGATGTCACCGAGGTCTCGAATGGATTTCTTCTCGCAACCCCCGAAGCTCAGATCATCGACGAAGGCACTCATTACGCCGTCGCTCTGGATTCGCAGGCGACCGAGGTGCATGTCTTCGATGGCAGCGTGATCTGGACGCCGACCGAATTCGGCACTGACTTTGAAGACCGAATTCCGTCCGGCGAAGCGCGCCGATATCTGCGCGGCGATCCCGGTCGAGCCCATCGCATTCCGTTCGGCAAGCGGCAGTTCGTGCGTCGAATCGAAGAGGCTGTCCGCGCGACCGGCGGCGGAGACTTACTCGCTTACGACGGCTTCGAGAATCTGGCCGGTCAGCTCCGCCGAGGCCGCAGCGGGTTCGGTTGGGCCGGAGGCTGGGAATCAGCCGGTCGCGGGCGAGGATCGCTCGCCGAGGTGATTGATGCTCCGCCCGGCGTCGTCTTCGGCATCGAACGATCCGGCCGTCGGCTGCTTGCCTTGCGCGGTGGCGACAGCCTGCGCCGGGAGTTCGAGAAGCCAATTGCATTGACGTCGCCATCGACGCTCTTCGTCAGCGTGTTGGTGAGTCAGCAGTCGAGCGTCGATGAAGCCGGTTCGTCTCTCCAAATCGTTTTGGAACCGGCGTCTGATTCGGTCCGCTATGCCCGACGTCATTCCGTGACCTTCGGCATCTCGTCCGAGGGACGACCATTCGTCAACAACGCCGGGACGATCGACGAATCCGCGCTGCTGCTCACCGTTGGCGAACCGCATCTTCTGGTGTTCCGCTACGAAGCTCGCGCGAGAGACGCCGTCGGAAGCCTGCGAATCTACCAATCTGGAGACACGGTTGAGCCCCTTCCGCCCACAGCATGGACGGTTCACGGCACGGCCTCACCCGGCCCGATGGAATTCAAGTCCCTGCGAATCACACAGGGCACCGGCTCCGCAACTCACGTCGACGAACTGCGAATCGGCCCGTCGTGGAATGTCGTAGTTGGACCTACCGAATGAGATCGTTCTTTCCGTCCTGACGTTCCTATGCGACTTCGGCTTTACCGCGCTGGGGCAATGTTTTCAAAACCGGTGAAATCAAACTGGAGCTTCAAGACGCGAGCGGCACGACGTCGGGATGCACCAGATCGGTGAATTCGCGAACGGTGTCGTTCTTCGTTTTGACTTTGCCGTCGATGATCTCGTGAGCCGTCTGCCGCTGCACGATCGCCTCGGCGTTGCGCAGCAAAATCTCGGTCGTCGGCTCATCCACGCGAGCCAGCGCCGAGAAATCCTTGATCCCGCGATCGGGACTGGCCGTGAATGGCTGCACGAGCGAGTCCACTCGGCCCCGCGCGACATCCTCGACCCAACCGAGATACGCTTCCGGACTGAGCCGCCACAACCGCGGCGCGGGAGCTTTCGCCAACTTGGCAGCGTTGTTCGCAGACCCGAACAGCAACTCATGCGGCACCAGGTTGCCGAGGTTCGGACTTTTCTGAGCGTGCGCGCCAAGCTGTCCCGACACCGCCTTGATAAAGTCCCGCCGTTGATCGTTCGTCGGCTGAGGCTTTTCGTCCTTCGGAGGCATCTTGCCGCGCCGCACCTGATCGAGCACAACGGCCCAGCGCGACCCGTCCGCCGTGAAATCGTCTGACAACTCGTCGAGCCGAATGTCCGCCTCGCGAGTCTCCGCGCCGTGGCAGCGAACACAGAAATCGGTGACGAACCGAACCGCACCCCCGCCGGATTCAACGGCGGTCGAGGGGGCACTCAACAACACCGCCAATAAGATCGGACTCAGCAAGCGCACTGCCAGCACGATGAATCTCCTGAAACGAATATCGCTTGTCCCAACTTCGTATCCAGCCTTTTGGTGTCGAGCAAGTTCAAGGGCATTTCAGACAGGACAGTGGGTGACAGGAGTATGAAGACAAAGGCCAACCTTGCCGGTTCATCTTCCTGTCACCCATCTTCCTGTCTAATCCCGCCTTCCTTCATTTGAGCAGGAACTTCCCCCAGCGTGCGGGGACGAACTCGGCTTCAGTCGGCGTGTCGTTGACGACGTTGGTTTCGCGGTCGACCCAGTGGACTCTTTGTGCGGTGTTCGCGCCGCTGTCGTCGGCGAAGAGCAGGCCGAGATCGGCTCGAAAGATCGCGCCGGGTTGCGGGGCTACGGCGAGCACAGACCAGGGGACGCTGGCGGTCAGTGTGTAGCTGCCGTTGCCGGGAGTGACGTTGAACTTGATGCTCGCGTCTTCGGCGACGAACGCGAAAGGGGATTTGCGCACGGGCGACTCAAAGACGAACGGTGCGTTGCCCGGACCTTGCGGGCGATAGACGACGGCGGTCGGTTTGCCGCGCGGGGCGGCGAGCAGCACGCGCGCGCCGGCGATCGCGTTGTCTTTGGCGACTGACTCCGATGCGAGAAACAGGCTGACGCAGTCACCCGTTTTGAACGCGAGCGGCGCGGAGACTCCCTTGTTGACGAACGGCGTGGTATCGGCGACTTGGCAGGCGAGATGCAACGCGGACTCGTCCCAGCGGAGCCGGGCGCGGCCCACCTCTTCGCGTCCACTGCGAATGATCAGCACGTCGGGCGAGTCGTCGAAGAATTTGGAATCGGTCAGTTCGGCCGACGTGAAGGCTCCGCCGCGAGCGATCTCGTGCTGAGTGCGGCGCGGTGTTGAGCCGACTTTCGGCATGAACGATTTCGCCGAGGCGATCTCGGCATCGCCAAGCGTCACCGTTTGCGGCGCGAGATCGGTCACACGATCGAGGCCGACGACTTCGGCGATGCGCACGTCGGTCGCTCCGAACGTCATGCGGACCTTGCCGTCTCGCTGGCGCCCGATCCAACCATTGAACGGTTCGCCGCCGAGCGTGGTTTCGTTGATCGGCACGCCGACGATGTCGCGCGTCGCGGGCAAGTCGGCCGGAGCCATGCGCTGATCGGTGAACAGCTCGCCGAGATACACGCCATCATCGCGAATCAAAAACTCCTGCCCGATATTGCCCCGCAGCGAGATGATCGAATGTTGGGACATGAGCCGGAACGCGCTAGCGTCCGGTTCGATCGTCTGTTGGCCCTCGGAACCGGACGCTAGCGCGTTCCGGCTGATCGTCGATGCCGCGTCGCGCGGGTTGGCGGGTTCGATGACGCCGCTGGTTTTCAGCACGCCCATCAGCACGCCGGGCATGGCCATCGGGGCGGTGAAGGCTCCGTGGACCGCGACCCAATAGTTCGGGTATGTCCAGCGCAAGCGGCCTGAGTCATCGAAGCCCGCAAGCTGATGCAGGCCGTGGATGACGTTGTGCTTGTCCACGTCATGGCCAGACGACAGGCTGGCAAAGTAACCGAACCGAGTCCGACGAATGTCCCCCTTCACGTTGCCAAGCTGGCCCGGCAGGCGTTCCGCTTTGGAGACGTCGTAGATCGGCGCGCCGTCGTCGGCGAACTTCACGGGACGGAACGCGAAGCCGGAGTGATAGAACGTCAGATCGCGACCGCAACGATAGCCCCAGCCGCACTGAAA
Source organism: Planctomyces sp. SH-PL62 (assembly GCA_945905295.1). Lineage (GTDB taxonomy): Bacteria > Planctomycetota > Planctomycetia > Planctomycetales > Planctomycetaceae > SXKJ01. The sequence continues at coordinate 4,684 of CAMDPX010000078.1, forward strand.
CACGTTCTTCACGCCCAGATCGTGCCAGGTGAATTCGTCGGGCTGCTGATAGCCGTCGTCGTTGAGGTCATGCCACGAGAAGACGCTGGTCGGCGTGGGAGCTTTCGTGATCTCGGCCGGGAACGGCTGCGTGGCGGAACCGAGCGCGGAGACGCACCGCCAGCGGTCGCCCCGTTTCACGAACACCATCGGCTGCGTGCCCCCCGCTTCGACGAGGTATTCCCGTTCGGCTCCGCTCGCTGAACTGACGAAGTGATACGGATTGGCAAAGCTTCCCGCTCCCTTGCCGAGCATGAAGAGGCCCGCTTTGCCCGCCAGTGGCGCGGGCGATCCGCCGAGCAACTCGGTTGGCCGCGCGTCGCCGCGCGCGAGGTCGATCTGAAAGCGGACACCGTCCACAAACCCAACGCCCGGCAAATCGTCGCTCAAGAATCCGCCGCTTGCTGAGTACCGCGTGTTGCCAAGGTAATCGCGCACGAGCGTTCGCGAGCCGACATCCCACACGCTGACGCGCCGCGGCGAAAGCTGATTCTCGGCGACCCACAACCGCGCGCCACCGTCGGCTCGCTCTTCAATCGCGATCGACGTCGGATTGCCGATACGCTGCGGATTCCACGGGCCGGGAACGTGACCGCCTGCTTCGCCGATCTGCGGCACTTGCCCCGTGACGTTGATCGGCACGCCGGGAAAAAGTTCGACGACCGATCGCGTGGCGTCGGACAGGAGGACACGTCCCGCGCTGTCGCTCGCCACGGCCAGCGGTTCGCTGGTTGTTTTCATTTGCTGAGCTACGTTCGAGCCGGCGGGGATGTGGAACAAAGATTGGTGCGACGCTCCGCGTCGCGAATCCTCGCGACGCGGAGCATCGTGCCACACTGCTCCCAACAATTCGCCATTCGGCAGGATCGTGAGTGAGCCAGGGGATTCGATGGTGATCTCGCGCTGCTTCGCGCCGGTTGCGGGGTCGAAGATCTGCACCACGTTCTTCTTCGCGATCGAGACCGCGAGAAAGTGCGGATCGCGCACGGCGAGGCCGGTCGGTTCGCCAGGCAGCACGACGTCGAGCGTGCCGTTGCCGAACGGAACCTGCTCGCCGTTGTCGGGATTCACTTGGCCCAGCCGATGACCCTCGCCGTGAAAGGTGAAGAAGACGTGATTCGCAGTGGCCGCGATGTGCGTCGCGCCGGCTCCGCGTCGCAGCCATTCCCACAGTTTGCGACCGTCGGCATCGAGTCCGATGAACCCGACGCCTCCCTCGCCGTGTGCCCAACCGAGGAAGACGCGGCCGCGCGACTTCGATTCTTTCGGCACGGCGGCGACCGCTTGCGGGTTCGAGTGATCGAAGCCCCAGCCTCCCTTGCCATCTCCCGTCGGCCACGGCGGAGTGCCTGGATTGTAAAACGATCCGGCGAACGTCACGCCGACACCGCGATGCGCGATGCCGCGCAGCGTGTACGCACCCGGTGCAACGACCTCTTGGCCGACGAACAGCATCCGATCCTTGTTCCATTCGCCATCCGGCCGCCCGTCCCACGGGACTTCGAGCAACGTAGGTTGGGACTCTGTCCCGACCTTCTTTGCTGGTTCACGGGCATCGTCGCGCGCACGACTGGTCGGGACAGAGTCCCAACCTACTTTGTAGTCCGCCACGTTCGCGTGCGCCGCGAGGTTCCGCACGCGGCGGCCGTTCGCGTCGTTGATGACCAGTGAAAACTTGGTCGCGTCGGCCGGCACCGCAACGCGCAGTTTGATCGGGCCTTGCAGCCGCTCGTCGGATTCCTCGGCGGCGGCTCGCGGCAGGTTGCCTTGCGCGAGCAGTTCGAGTTCGCCCCAGATGCCGGGGTTCTGATAGACCACGATCCGCACCGGGTTCTTCTGGTTGATCGGATCGCTCCACATGACCGCCGGCCATGTCGTGCCGCTCGCTCCGCCCCAGAAGTATTCGCCCGTGAAACCGATCTTCGCGCCGCCGCCGGGCTGAATCATCTTGCCCTCGCGGTCGAGCAGATTCCACGGAATGCGCAGTTCCTGGATGTACCCGCGCAAGTCCGCATCGGCCGCGAATGCCTGACTGAATCCCGACGCATCGCGAGTCACCTTGCCCGACGTGACGAAGACTCGCCGCCCCGCCGGGTTGAGCGCCGCGTCGTACTCGATCACCGCCGCCGACTTGTCCTTCTTCGACGAATAGCACGTCGTGAGATGCACTTGCCGGCCGCCCACGAGGAACCGCGCTTGAAACGAATCGGCCATCCAGCCGTCCCCCGGCGAGGCATCGACATCGACGTTGTTGATCATCGGCGTCGGATCACGCCATCGCAGACCCAGGTACAACGCCTGAGCATCCCACATCGCCGCTACTCGGACGGAATACCGCTCGCGCAACTTCCGCACGCCATACGAAAACATCTCCGCCGATGTGTCCCACTCGTCGAGCTTTCCATCCACTCCCACCGGGTTCGCCACCGGAACCGCACGCAACACGCCATGATTCGACTGCAACGGCTGAGCGAACGCCGCTGAAGTCGCCACGACACACCAAGCCAACATCCACGTAATCGTCGATCGCATCCGCACATCCTCCACTGATTGGCATCGAGCAAGTGTGACGCAATATGACAGCAACATTGGTGACAGGAAAATGAAGCGCCTTGCGTTTCAAAAAAACAATTCTGAGCCGCCGGCGCTAACCGCGGGCCTTGTTGGAAATCGAAATCGCACACACGCCCGACGCTAGCGCGTTCGGCTCACGGGTACGTTTCACTTGCCGATCGTTTTCATGTTCCTGTCAAAAACCTTCCTGTCTATCAAGCCCTCCTGTCACTCAACTCACTTCGGTGCCACGACGACTTCAAAGTCGGAACCTTTGACCTTGCGCAGCTCGTCGTGCAGGACGGGAATGCGTGGGTCGGGCGTGACGGAGATCGCCCATTCGATGCCGTTGTCGGCAACGAGCATCCCGTATTTCTTGAGGCCGGTCAGAATCGTCTGGACCTCGGGCGAGAAGCAACGGACGTCGAAGTCGGCGCGCAACCGCAGCCGTTCGCCCATGCGAGGCAGGTTTTCGTCTGTCAAACGGCTGGCGAAATGCGTGGCCGGATGAACGTACGCCCGGCGTGAACGGCGGACGGTAACGCGCATCGCGTGTTCGACCGCGCCGCGCTTCAGTTCGTCGTAACGGACCACGGCGGGGAAGATCGGCAGCCCCGCTGCGTCGGCCGAGGTCCAGCCATCGGGCCGCAGATCATTGGACTTCAAATCGAAGACCGATGACTGTCCCGCCGCCCAGCCCTCGGCTGCCTTGCCAAACGTGAAGAACTCGTACAGCTTTCGATTCACCGGATCGACGACGATGTCTGCATATTCCGATCACAACACAGCCGTCAGCCGACGGACACCGCAAGGGCCGCAGGGGGTACGACCTCAAGATGAACGACTGGGTCTTCGAGGTGGATCAGACCAGCGGCACACAACTCGCCGCGCGTCTCGTGCAGATCGGCCGCGACTCACAGGCGAAGCCGCCGCATCCCCCAGCAGGGACGGCGTTCGCTGACGCGATTGCCAAGTTCGTTCTCGCCTGACGCAGCGCTGTGCCGTGTCTATGAAGCCTTCCTCACACAGTTCGCCAGTCGAGAGCCAGTTGGGGGCCGCGTCCTCTGACTTGCTAACTTTTCCGCGAGCCGGCTCATTGGTTTGTATGGAGCAATCAGACGCACATCTTCGCGACGTTCAACGTCTGTTCTTACAGCACTCGAATCGGCTGCGCGGGTTCATTCTGGGATTGCTGCCGGATCGGACGTTGGCTGAGGACGTGTTGCAGGAAGTCTTCCTGATCGTCACCGCGAAGGCGGCGGAGTTTCATAGCGGGACGGACTTTCTCGCGTGGGTGCGAGCGATTGCTCGGCTGAAGGTGCGGGAGCATCGGCAGCGGCGGTTCCCGGTTGCTGGCCAGTTGACCGATGAAGCATGGGATATGCTCGCCGAATCCGCTCATGAAATGGACGACGTATGGGACGCTCGGCGCGAGGCGTTGCAGCGATGTCTTAGCGAACTGGCTCCGCGAGCGCGGGAGGTCGTGCAACTGCGGTACTCGGCCGAGCGGCTGAGTCTGGAAGAGGTCGCGGTGCGGATGTCGTGGACAGTCGGCTCGGTGAAAGTGGCGTTGTCGCGGGCGAAGGATGTCTTGTGGGGCTGCGTGCAACGGCGAATGGCCGTTGCGGAGGGGACGACCGAATGACTGACCTTAAGACTTTGATCGAGTGTTACTTCGATTGCGGATTGAATGACGAGCAATCTCGCGAGCTGTCGAGATGTTTGGTCGATTCGCCAGCCGCGCGCCACGCGATGTGGGAGCACGCTCATCAAGAGGCGCTGCTGGAACAGCTCGTCGAGGAATCGCGCGGCGAATCGCGATCCCGCCGATGGAATCCTGACGCGCCAGCGAAGGACTCGTCAGTGGTCGCTCCGACACACAGCACGGTCACTCGCGTTTCAGGATTCTTGAGATCGCGGCGACTGCGACGATTGATCGCAGCGGCAGTTGTCTTGTTCATCGCGACGGCTGCCAGCGCGGCGGTGTTTCCTCCGGTGCGCGGCGTCCTTGTTCGATGGTGGCAGGCGGTTGTCGCGGGTGTCCCGATGAACGCGCCGCGCGATGTTGCCCAAGAAAACGTCCATCAGGAAGCAACAGACGATCCGAAGCCAAATGCGATCGCGGAGCAGGCGACGGAACAAAAAAATGCCAAGCCAGCGAAGCCGACTCCGAAGCCGGCACTTAAGGACGAACAAAAGATCGCGCATTGGGAGTGGGACAAGTTTCGCTGGCAGCCGGTTGATGCGAGCTTGGTGCGACCGGTCTCGACCAGCATCACGGTTCCAGCAGGACACAAGTTTGTGACCGTGGTGGTGGACGATGCGAGCGGTGCCCGCGTGCGGAATCTGTTCGATGCGGTGGAGGTCACGAAGCTCGGCGGCAAGGCCGATGCGACGGAACCGCAAGTGCTGGGCGTCGAGTGGAATGGTCTCGACGATTACGGACGGTCGGTGCCGGACGGGGCATATCGCATTCGAGGCTGTTCGCATCCCGGTTTGAAGTGCATCTACGAGTACAGCTTTTTGAATCCCGGTTCACCGCCGTGGGAGCATTACAAGAACAGCGGCTGGGGGGGCGATCACGGGTATCCTCACGCCATCGCCTGCTTGCGAGGTCACAACAACGGCGCGTGGCGAGTTGCACTCGGCGGGCACACGGCGGAGGGTGGTTCGCCGGGGTTTGTGCTCGGTGCGGATGACAAGAAGACGCATGGGTTCGGTCGCGGCTGGAGTGGGCCCAAGGCGATGGCCGCGAGCGACGGCCTGCTGTGGATCGCGCTCGGCGGCGGCAAGGACATCCAGCGGATCAAGTATCACACCGGAGGCAACGCTCCGTTTCAGACGGCGAAGGGACTGCAGCCGCTGCTCAAGTTTGATGAGGACGTGTGGGCCATCGCCGTCGGAACGGACAAGGCAGCGGTGCTCGTTCACAAAGAGGGAGACGCTAACTGGAAGGATCGCGTGGTTCTCTTTGACAAGAACACGGGTGAGAACCGAGTCGTGCTGCCGATGGATCACGCCGGTCAGCGCAACGGTTTGGCGTTCGATGCGACGGGACAAGGATTGTTGATCTCATCGGTCGCAGGGTTGTTCCGCGCGCCGGCTCACGAGGCGAATCCGCAGTGGGAGCAAGTCACGCCCGCCGAAGTCGAGAAGCCCGGCGCGCTGGCCACGGACAAGGACGACAACTTGTTCGTGATGGATCGCGGCCCGGATTATCAGACGAAAGTGTTCGCGTCGGACGGCAAACTGCTCCGCGCGATCGGCACGAAGGGAGGCCAAGGTCAGCGACTGGAGTTCGATCCCGCCGCGTTGCACTGTGTCGAAGCGATCTCGGTCGATGACGACGGATCGCTCTGGGTCGCCGAGAACGGCGATCAAGATCGGCCGACTGGCGTCGGTCTGATTCGGCGCATCGCGGTTTGGGATCGAGACGGCCAGTTCGTGAAAGATTTTGTGGGCACAACTTGGTACTCAGCAAACGCCACTTGCCTGCACGAGCAAGATCCGACGCTCGGCTACGGTTACGGAGTGATCTACAAGCTGGAGCCAGGTAAGAAGCCGGGCTATCGGCCGTGGAGCTATGTCAGCACGGCTCAACCTGCGGACTCGCCCTTCTGGATTTGGACCGGTGCGCCGTGGACGTTGTTCGGCTCCGCGCGGATGTTTCGCAGCGATGTCAGCGGCTCGATGCGCGAGTACCTGCTGCAATCGAACGGCTTCCCGATTCTGTTTCAGGCCGACGAGCGCGGCGAGTACCGGCCGATCCTGGCGATCGGTTCGCACGAGCACAACAAGGCGTTTCCGTTGGTGAAGGACGAGCCGAAAGCGGTCTTCCTGTGGACCGACTTGAACGCCGACGCGCGGCCTCAGCCTGATGAGTTCCAGCATCTGCCAGGATCGACCTATCGAGCCGATGTCGGCACCGGCTATCCGCCGTCTCGCGAATTGATTTGGTACGTCGAAGGAATCGAACTCAAGCCGCAACGGTTCACAGCGCAGGGTGTGCCGATCTACGACGTGGCCTTGGCGAAGCGGTTGCCGATCCCACAGCATTACCTGCCCGTCGGCCAGCATCTCGTCACGGGGTTGTCCGGCAAGTTCAACAGTCCGCAGTCGGGCGTGTATCAGGCAGGACATCACCTCTTCACGGACTTGGACGGCAAACCGATAGCGACATACCGCTGCAACTGGCCCGCCGTGCATGCGTCGTGGAGTTCCACGCTGCATCAACTCGGCCAGACCGGCCGCAGCGTCGGCGAGTTGCATTACGCCGGCATCATCGACTCGCGCAGCGACGTGGGTCACGTCGTGGCGATGCAAGGCAACAAAGGGCAGTCGTTTCTGTGGAGCGAAGACGGCCTGTTCGTCAGCCCGCTGTTCAAGGACAGCCGCGAGTCGCCAAAAGGCTGGGGAGGCAAAGAAGAATTCGGAGCCGATTGGACCAACATCAGTCTCTACGACGAGTGCTTTGGCGGCATGATGGCTCGGCAGGACGACGGCGTTGTCCGCTACCTATTCGGCCGCAACGGCTGCCAGGTCATCCGCGTCGAAGGACTGGAAGCGATTCGCCGGTTCGACGCGGGCGTAGCCACGCTCGCCAAGAGCGTGGGGCGGAGTGAGGACAAATCGAATCAAGTCGTCGATATCCCACGCTCTGGCGAACGTGGCTACAGAGCAAACCCATTGCGAGTGCCGAACGTGCGCGGCCGCTTCCCCGCGTTCAAAGTCGATGGAGATCCCGTCGAGTGGCACAAGATCGCTCGTCACGAGATCAAAGTTGGCGACAACGTCGTCGCGAAGGTTGCGATCGCACACACGCTCGAACACCTGTGGCTGCTCGCCGAGGTCGATGACCCGTCCCCCTGGAAGAACATCGGAGCCGATCCGAAGTTCGCTTTCAAAACGGGCGACGCGATTGATCTGGTACTCGGCCCCGATCGTCCCGACCGCACATCACCGATCGCCGGTGACATCCGCGTGCTGATCGCACCGAGCGAAAAAGGCCCGATCGTCATGGCCTATCGTCAGGTCAAACCGGATGCGAAGCCCGAAGAAGCGCTGAAGTTCGAGTCCCCCGTGAAGTCACACACGTTTGCCTCGGTGATGTCGGTCGGCGACGCACAGGTCGCTTTCAAAGTCACCAAGACCGGATACACCGTTGAAGCCCGTCTGAGTTGCGACCACATCGAACTCAAGCATCTCGGCAGCGGCCTGCGACTACGCGGCGACATCGGAGTGCTGTGGGGCAACGAAGCCGGACTCGTCACCGAACGCCGAGCGTACCTTTTCAACCACAGTCCCGCCGCAAACATCGTCAGCGACACCCCCAGCGAAGCCGAACTGCATCCGGCCGAATGGGGCGCGTGGCTTGTCGAGTAAAACCCAACCAGCGGAGTTGTGGTGCCTCAGGAGTAGATTCGCAGGTACTCCCGCACGCTCACTTTTCGGCGTGTGTTGTCGGAACTCATGTAGCGCACCGTGCCGAAGATGGGACGCTCTGGTCCCCACGCCCGGTCGTAGCGGCCGAGCACCCAGAAGATGCCGGAATACGAATTCGGGTTGCGGCCATCCAGAGCGTACCGATTGTTGAGTTCAATCATCACATCGAGCCGTGTGGCCAAAAAACTCGGCCGTGACCGAAAGGTCAGTCGCGATTTGCTTTGGAGGTACTGGCCCGGTGAGAATCTTGGCCGCGGCCTACCTCAATTCGGCCGAGTTGGGAGGAACGATCGGGACGGAGTCTGAGGATTCTTGGTGAACCGAGCTCATCTTTCAGAGAGTACATTGCAATGGATTACGTCCTGCATCCGTGGCAGTTCTGGTTGATCGGTTTGGCCGGCTGGATCAACCGCAGTCAGCAAGAAGCAATCGAGTATCTGCGGACGGAGAATCAAATTCTGAGGGACGTTGTCGGCAAGAAACGAATCTTGCTCAACGACGATCAGCGACGGCGATTGGCCGTCAAAGGGAACGTGCTGGGACTGCACCGGCTGCGCGAAGTGGCCGGGATCGTCACACCGGAAACCATTCTGCGGTGGCATCGCACGCTCGTGGCTCGCAAATGGGATTACTCGGATCAGCGCAAGCCATCACCGGGGCGGCCGGTGGTTGAGCAAGTAATCGTGGACCTGGTGCTGAAGTTGGCTCGCGAGAATCCGACCTGGGGCTACAACCGGATTCAAGGAGCGTTGGCCAACATCGGACATGAGATCAGCGATCAGACCGTCGGCAACATCCTGAAAGACAACGGCATTGAGCCAACTCCGGATCGGAAACGGACGACGTCGTGGGGAACATTCCTCAAGGCTCATTGGGAAACGCTCGCAGCGATCGACTTCACAACCACCGAGGTCTTGCCATTGCGCGATTTCCTGGAAACCAGCGCTGAGATAGAAACAATCCTGTTGCCACCCAAAAGCCCAAACTGCAACGCTCACCTGGAGCGGTTCATGTTGAGCCTGAAATCCGAAGCTCTTGAAAGGATGTTTTTTTTCGGCGAAGCCTCACTTCGCAATGCGCTCGCCGAATTTACGGCTCACTATCACACAGAACGAAACCACCAGGGTCTCGACAACAATCTGATCGACTCTGGCAGTGAGGTCGGCAGGACCACCGGCACCATCGACTGCCATGAGCGACTGGGCGGCTTGTTGCGTTACTACCACCGCCGAGCCGCGTGAACTTCGTTCGACGCAATTCAACGCTTGTCGATTCGATATCGCCAGACGATTCGCCGTGTATCTTCACTTCAACAAATCACCGACAACTCCGCCGATCCGGCGCAATTCTCCCCCCGAATCCCAACGCGATCGGCCGAGTTTTCCGTTGCCCAACCCCGCGACAGATCAAACTACCAAAGACCTTCCAACGCGGCTGAGTTTTTTGACCACACGGGATCGTGCCGCCTACAAGTCCACCACGCTCCGGGAGATGATCCGCTCGTGGGAATCGCTAGTGAGCGCGACGGAAGCGGTCGATCAATCCGTGAACACCGTGCATGGCGTGCTGAAACACTACGACCTGCCCGACCTCCGCAAGATGATTGGAACGAGGGCGTTGCTGTTCGCGGCACGGCCATCATCGACGGTGCATTGGACGAGTCGTTCTGATCTCCGACATCCCCGGTTCCCGACCGCTTTTATTCACCCACACAAATACCGCACGCTCTCCGTGACCTCGCTGTGACTCTGCCCATTTCGATTCTCTCGCCAACAGATCAGAATGACGGATCGAGTGTGTGGCTGGGAACATCATCACGTATCGAATCCAAGTGAGAGAACCCATGTTGAAGTCTGTCGGAATGTCGGTGCTGTTTCAGGCCCTGGCGATTGGCATTCTCTTCGAGTTGGCTCCGAGGCCGGCTTGCTCAACACGCTCACCAAGGAAGAGATCTTGGATCTGCTGGCCTACCTCGAATCGCTGGGAGATTCGACACATCCGAATTTCAAGAAGTAGACGTCCATGAAACTCGTTTCCATGTCCGCCATCATCTGTCTTTTCGCGTGTACGACGGGGCTCTCTGCCGAGGTCTCGATCACCGAGCTTGCCGATCGCATTCAGGTGCAGATCGACGGGCAGGTCTTCACCGAGTGGCGGCACAAGGAATGGGTGGCTCCGTTTCTGTACCCGGTCATTGGGCCGAACGGTGAGAACGTCACTCGGCATTACCCGATGCAGGCGGGAGTCCCCGGCGAAGAGCCCTATCATCCGCATCATCGCTCGATTCGCTTTTCGCACAGTGATGTGAACGGCTTCAACTTTTGGTGGGCTCCCGGCAAAGAGAAGGCGGGGCACTCGGCGGAAATCCAACTGGAAAAGATCGAGAAGATCGCGTCGGGCAAGACCGGTGAGGTCATCTTCTGGAATCAATGGCTCGGCGACGGCAAGCTCGTGTTGCGTGAACGAGTGCGGCTCGGATTCATCCCGCTGGAGAACCGGCAGTTGCTGATGGACTACGACATCGAACTGCAAGCTGCCGATGCGCCGGTACTCATGGGCGACAAGCGAGACGGCGGTCTGCTGGTGCGAGTAGCCGGCTCGATGAAAGTCGAGGACGAAAAGGGGAACAAGTTCGCCGGCACGATCCTCAACAGCCGCGGCGATCGCAACGCGGATGCCTGGGGCAAACGCTCTGAGTGGGCCGACTACTTCGGTCCCGACGCCAGCGGCAAGACCGTTGGCATCGCGATGTTCGATCACCCCTCGAACGTCCGCTTCCCGACGCACTGGCACGCGCGGACTTACGGGCTGATCACCGCCAACCGCTTCGGCACCGATCACTTCAAAGGGAACTACAACGACCACAAGACCGTCGTGTGCCGCCCGGCCGGCAATGCTTGTCCGGCGTGCGCATCGCATTCAGGCGATTTCACGATCCCCGCCGGTACGAGCATCACGCTGCGGCACCGGCTCTACTTCCATCACGGCGATCCGGTGGCCGCGAAGGTTGCGGAGCAATACAGACATTACACGTCCGATCCCGATGCCACGCTGAGCCGCATGAAGGTGCTCCATCAAGACCGCAAGTGGAAGGAGTTGATCGAGCAATTCGCATCCGCAGATTTTTCATCTTGGCCCGCCGACATGCAGGACAAAGCCAGCGAGGCGTTTCATCTGCGCAGTCAGATTTACTCATTTCTGAAAGACGGCCCAAAAGCCGAGACCGATCTGAAAGCGGCGTTGAAGTTGGCTCCGAAGAACCAAGCGTTCTGGCTCACACTGGCTGACAACTACACCAACAACCTGAAGGACGACGAGCAGGCTTTAGCCGCGTATCGGCAAGCGTTCGCGATCAGCGGCAAAGGAAACGGCTGGCAACCACTGACCGCGACGATCGCGATTGCTCGGCTGTTGACCGATCAAGTAAAGCCCGACGAGGCTCTCGCCGTCCTCCAGCAATACGGCGACATGGAAGGAATGGCCCCGGTATGGAAAATCAAAATGCTGCGAGCCTACGGCCACGTCTACGCCGCGCAAGGCAACGAAAAGGAATCGCTCGCAAGGTTCCGCGAGGCACTGGAGTTGGAGTCTCAAGCAGCCGCAGGGCGCTAGCCCCGGTTCAGGCGTGTTATCTGCGCGAGAACCGGACGCTAGCGCGTTCCGGCTGATGATGCCAGACACTGATGCCAAACCCCAAGGACAGACCCGATGAAGATGACCTCGATCACAAGTGCGATCATCCGTTTTAGCGTGCTCTTGATGCTCATTGGATCGGACGGCGTCCTCGCCAGCGAACTCGCCGACTCCAGATTTCAAGCCGGGACCGCGAAGGTCGAAATCACTCCGTCCGCGGAGAGCGCGGTTGATCTCGTCGGCCAACCGTTGCGGCTGCGTGACCCGCTGTTCGCGCGAGTGCTGGTGCTCAAGGACGAGAAGGTTTCGATCGCGATTGTCTCGGTGGACTTGATCGTCTTCGCGTCGCAGAAGGTGGTTGTCGAAGCAAAGGCGAAGTGGGGTGTCGATCATGTGATCCTCAGCGCGACGCACACTCATGCGGGGATGAATCCGAGAGGAATGCTCATCAAGCCGCCGGCCGCTCCCGATTGGACTCGCAGCGGTAAGGCTCCGGCGGAGTCGGTCGATTGGCCAGGACTCTCAGCCGATCCGTGGTACGCGGAGACCGAAGCGAAGGTCGTCGCGGCGATTGGCAAAGCGATGCAGAATCGTTTTGCCGCTCGGATCGTGGCGGGCAAAGGACCGTTCGAGAGCGCGTACATGGCTCACAACCGGCGGCTGGTTCGCGACGGTCGAGTCAGTGCTCTGTGGGAGAATCCCGATCGTCGACCCACTCAGCCGATTGATCCGACGGTCGGCGTCATTCGCATCGACGACCTGTCGGGCAAGCCGCGAGCGTTCGCCGTGCATTACGCCTGCCACCCGGTGGCGCTGATGGGAGCGGGAGTTGTCTCGCGCGACTTCCCCGGCGCGATGGTCGATTACGTCGAACAAGAACTTGGCGACGATTGCTTGGCCATGTATCTGCAAGGAGCTCAAGGAGACCTCGATCCGTATGACCTCCACAACCTGCGCGGCGAGAACCGGTTCAATATCGCTCGGCAATCCGGCATCTCGTTGGGGAAGGGAGCGTTGCGAGTGGCGGCAGAACTCAAAGGCTCGGGACAGAGTCCCAAGCTACAGGTCAAAGAGAGCTTGCTCACGATCCCCAACCGCAACGGGAATAAGACAACCGATGTCGGCTTGCTCACCGTTATCATCAGCCGCGATCTCGCCTTCGTCGCGATCCCCGGCGAGCCGTTCATTCAGCATCAGCTTGACCTGACCGAGAAATCGCCGATCGCCAACACGTTCATCCTCGGCCTCGCTTATCACGGCCAAGGGACGCCGTTCGTCGTTTACATCCCAACCGTGCAAGCCGTGCGCGAAGGCGGCTACGGCGCGACCGAGTGCAGCTTCCTGGCCCCAGACGCCGGCGAGAAGATGGTGGCCGAAGGGCTGATCTCGATTCAACAACTCACAAACGCAAAGGGACCAGTTCGATGAAAGTGAACCCGATCACCTGGGCCGTCATTCTGTTTTTGGCCGGCCTGGCAATCCACGATGTTCGAGCCGCCGAGGTGCCGAAGCCGATCAAAGTCTTGCTCATCGGCAACAGCCAGTGCCCAACGATCGTCAGCCAACAATTGCTGGAGAAGTTGGCGGCGTCCGACAAAGGTGAGCGGCCCATCAAGGTCGGCGGCTGCATCAAAGGGGGAGCCTCGCTGCGATCGCATTGGGAGGCCGGGACGGGCGAAGGCACCGCCCGAGCGATGATCGCCAGCGGGGCCTGGGACTGCGTCGTTCTGCAAGACATCTACAACGTCCAAGAGCCGGCCTTTCAACCTTACGCGCGGCAGTTTCACACATTGATCAAAGAGAGCAACTCGAAGACGGTGCTGTTCGGGACGGCGTCGATCCTCAGCGACTACCCGAAAGGCTTCGAGCGACAACACGGCCTGCACATCGCAATGGGTCGGGAACTCGGAGTCCCCATCGCCGATGCCAGCTACGCCTACATCCGCTACTTCGGCGAGAAGCCCTCGACCGAGCAGCTCGAAAGTCTCTTCGCCAAAGACCGCGCCCACCCCGGACTGTGGGGCTCGTACCTCTACTCGTGCCTGCTCTACAGCGCGATCACCAACCGCAGCCCCGTCGGCCTCGCAGCTCCCGAAGCCATCCCAGCCGATGTCACGAAGACACCGCAAGAAACCGCATGGGCACAACATCAAGAGACAACAACCGCGCTGAAGACACCGCCACTCAATCGCTGAGACGAACGCCAGCCAATGGAATGAAGCTCGCTTCGATCCCGTGAAGTCCACGAAGGCCCGCATCGTCTTCACGCATCGCGGCAAGTCGCGGAGCGGAGTTTCGGAAGTGTTGATTTGGAACGATTGATGATGAATTTGGCGCGAATGTGATGCGCGACAATTACTTCGTCCGCTCGTACTGAAAATCCAACGTCCCTTCGGCGAGTGTGATGTTCTTGATGGCTTCGAGTAGTCCGGCTCGGTTGGCTTTGTCGGGGGACAGTTTTGGTATCTGTTCGGCGGACAAGGCGAAGACGGTGATGTGGTACGTCTTCGCGCCGGGCCCTTTGGAACACATTGGGTCGTACTCGGGACGGCGGCGGTCGTTGAGACCCAGCTTGCCGACTCCTTTGGCGTTCTTCGCCAACTGCGTGACGTTGGCCGGGATGTTGTAGATGAGCCAGTACGACTTCTCTTGATCGGGGGCCGTGTGCCACAGACTGACGGCGAACGACTTCGTTCCCTTCGGAGCGTCTTTCCATTCAAGAGCGGGGGATTGGCTCGCTCCGTCGCAAGTGCAGTCGATTGAGATGAAACCTTTCGCATCCACGGAGGAACTCGTCACGGCGAGCCTCCCCATCAGCCGCCGGGCGCTAGCCCCGGTTGTTTCTTGCGACGCTGCTTGTTGCGACGTTGCCTGAGCCAAACCAGGTTGCTGCAAACCGGGGCTAGCGCCCTGCGGCTGATTACCGCGACCCGGGTTATCGCGATTGGCACCGGGACGAGGCGGCGGGTTGTCTTCCTTGCGAGGAGGCGGTTGAGGCGGACCTTTCTTCGCGCCACCACCGCCGGGGCCACGGCGCTTGGCGGAGTACGTTTCGTTGGTCGTCTTGCCGCTGGTGTCGGTGAAGGAAAAGTTGGCAGAGCCATCGGCGGCGAGCGTGTAGCTGACAGTCCCCTTCTTGCCTTTCACGTCGTAGGTCAGGACGTAGCTGCCGGGCTTCGTCTCCTTGAAGTCGGTGATTTTCGCGTCGCGCATCGGCGGCAAGGACGGACGCAACGGTTCGGCACGCGGTTGCGGATCGACCTGGCCGTCGCGTTCGACGACCTCGCCATAAAAGCCGCCGTTGAGATAGGGATACTTCTTCGTCGCGTGATAGTGGTAGTTGCCGATCTTGTCTTTGTGCCCGTTGAAGGCATCCAGTCCGACAACCGGTGAGCCGTCCGGCTCGTCGTAGCCGTAGATCGGATAGCCATCGAGCGCGTAGGCGATCGGTAGGCCCTTGCCGACCGTCTTCTCCAGATGCACCGGAGCGATGTGATAGTGATAGTCGTCCGCTCGCCCACAGTGTCCGCCGAACTCATCCAGTTCGCCGAAGAGGAAAGCGTCATCACCGCGATTGTTGAGCGGGTTGAAGATCGGAATTCCGTTTGCCGCCAGCGCGATGGCTCCGCGCAGAAAGTTGCCTTTCGCCGACCGAGGATTCTTCGCCGGCACCGGATGCAGCGGGATCTGCCACGAGTTCTCACCGACGTATTTCTGAGGCAACGGTACTTGCTGCTGCCAAGCGGTGATGCCGACCATCATTCGGTGATCGGGAATGCCGTTCGATTCGACGTAGAAGTAGCGGTCGTCCCAGCGCGTGTTGATCGTTTTGAGTTTGACGAAGGCTGAAAACGCCTTCGCTATCTCCGGTACGTTGTCAGCACCGGCTCGCGGCTGCTTTTGATCGAGTTGTGCGAGTAACAACGGCAAGTCATTCATGTCGAGTTCATCCCTCTCAACGTCATCCTCGGCATTGGTCTTTGCTGAGGGGGTAGCCTGCTTCCGTGGTGAATGGCCGGGATGCGCGAACGCCGTTGAGCTGAGAATCAACAAGGCGAACAACGTGCGAATCATGTGGAACTCCAGTCTCATGTCATGGACTGCGGCAGCCTGCTGCCGCTTTGGGTGTCAGGGAGCCTTGCTGCCGAGAGCGACGTCGGATCGTGAAACAGCTCGTCCAAACAGCAGGCTGTTGGACGGAAAGCGGCAGCAGGCTGCCGCAGTCCAAGATGTCTGATCACTTCTTTCGTTTCTTTTCGGGGGCTGGCTTCTTGGGATCGTAGTCGGGATTCGGTGTCGGGAGCTGGGCATCGACTGAGGCGAGATACTTTTCGAGTCGCTCGCGCAGCTTCTTCACGTCGGCCGGTCGCTGAGCGGCGAGGTCGCGACGTTCTGAGATGTCATTGGCGAGGTCGTAGAGTTCGTCGTGATGGTCCTCGTAGAAGTGCAGCAGCTTGAGGTCGCCGAGCATGATCGCGGAATGCGGGGCATCGCCCTGATAGTGCGGGAAGTGAAAGACGAGTTCCTCGCGAACTCGCTTCACGTCGCCGCGACCGTCGTTGGCGAGCAGCCCCGCGATGCTCCCCCCTTCGAGCCCTTTCGGCAGCGACGCGGCTTTGAGACCTGCCCACTCGCAGAAGGTCGGGTAGAGGTCGTAGCCGACGACGCGCGTGTGACACCACGAGTTCGCCTTCACGTCGGGACCGCGCACGATGAACGGGACTCGAATGCCCCCTTCCCAAACGCCCCCTTTGCCACCCGCCAGAACTTTCTTGCCGCCGCCCGATCCGTTGTCGGACATGTAAATGACAAACGTGTTGCCGCTCAGGCCGAGCCGTTCGATCGCCTCCATCACACGCCCGACGCCGGTGTCGAGGTCTTCGGTGATGGCCGCCGTCGTGATGCGCTTTGAGTTCTCGCCCTTCATCTTCTGCTCGTACTTCGCGAGCGTTGCCTTGTTCGCATTCTCCGAAGCGTGCAGCGCGTTCCACGAGAGTTGAATGAAGAACGGCTTCTTCGCTTTCGAGTTCTTCTCCATGAACGCAGCGGCTCGATCGGCCATGCCGAAGATGTCCACGGGATTCGGGTCTTTGAATTGGTAAGCGTTTTCGTTGCCTGTATCGCCATCGGACTGGTCGAAGCCATGTTTCTCCGGCCCGCCGCCACCAATGTGCCACTTGCCATAATGAGCGGTCGCGTAACCGGCTTGCTTGAGCAGTTCCGCAATCGTCGTCTCATTGGCCGAGATGCTTTTGACGTTGCGCGGCTCGATCAGCTTGTGCCCGCTCTCCGGCGGAGCGGCCTTCGTCCAATGCAGAGCCGCCGGACTCTTGCCCGTCATCAGCGCGATCCGTGTCGGCGAACAAACCGAAGCCGGAGCGTACCCCGCCGAGAACCGCATCCCCTGAGCCGCCAGCCGCTCCACGTTGGGGGTGTGAAAAACGTCCCCCTTCGATCCGGCCACATCCGGGTGCATCGCTACCGACAGACCATTCCAACCCTGATCGTCAGACAGCATGAAGACGATGTTGGGCCGCTCGGCAGCGAGGCAGAGCGACGGCATCAGAGCGAACAGCAGTAGCAATGACTTCATGGAAAGCGGTCCTTTTGGACTGCGGCAGCCTGCTGCCGCTTTTTGTTTCCGGCAGCCTGCTGCCGGAAGTGATGCCTGTCCAACGGCTGTCCAACAGCAGGCTGTTGGACGGAAAGCGGCAGCAGGCTGCCGCAGTCCATCTTCTACTTCTTTTTCTTTGGCGGACCTTCCGGCACGATGTTGTTGAGGTTCGAGTAATCGACGCGCGGCTTGCCATCGGGAGACGACTTCACGACGTGCCGGAAGAGGACCGTGTTGTCGAGGTCGATGTCGTTCGTCCAAATGAACTTCGCCCCTTTGAAGTCATGCTCGAAGTACGGCTGCTTCGGGTTCACGTCTTCTTCCGAGTACTCTTTTGCCTTAGCCCATTGACTGTCATCGAAGTCGATCGCGAACCAGTTCTCGGGGATCGGAGTGTTCTCAACGCGCGGGTTCTTGGTGTCGCGATTGATCGGTCCTGTCGAGAACGCCTTCGCTTTCCAATTGGCATTCGTGACCGTGCCATCGCCGAACTTCAGGATGAAACCGCCGTCTCCGATGTTGGTGTTGGCGTACTCCATGCCGGTCTTCGGATCGGCGTTGTCCTTCGCCATGACCGCGATCGTCATCGGATAAGTCGGCAAGAGATCGACCGAGATGACGTTGTGCGGAATGAACTTGATCGAGTCCACCGCGACCAACTCACCATTGATGTAGAGCATGAACCAGTTGTCGGCGTAGATGTTGGCCTTGACGGTGTCGCTCATCTGCGGCTTCTTGAGCTTCGCCTGTTGGGCGAATGACGACGTGACCGAAACGAGCCAACCCAAGCTCAAAACGCCGACGGTCACAAAAACGAACTTTCGACTCATATCAACAATCCTCCCACGGTAATCCAGCGTCCGGCGAGCAGCAGGCAGATGAGGCAGACGTGCCAACTGGCTTTGCGTGCGGCCGGACGGTGACGAAGCATAAACAGCAAGCCCACGCAGACACTCGTGGCTGCAATCTTGAAACCGACAAGCAATAGGGGGTTCTCGGTGAGGTCGCTCCCCAGCGGATGCAATTCACGCATCTGGCCACCTTGCGACGCGAGGATCGTCCAGACGAGGTCCAACGCGGAGAACGCGACGATGTAGGCCAACGTCGTTTTCACGGCGCGGTCGTGGTCTCCGGAAACCCCGCTCGGCGATGACGCGAGCAATTGCGAATGACGGCTCAACAAGTGGCCCGCTGCCAGAGCGACACACACCATCGCGGCCACGGTTAACGGGTAGGCCGTTCGGTCCAGAAGCCACTGTGCGCGTCGAGTCGCACGGTGTTCGCGTTCGTTGTTCTCCATCAAGCGAAGTGCCGACTCGGCGCGATTCGCGAATTCAGCCGTTGGAACGAACGTCGTCAGCAAGTGCTGCCATTTCGCTCGCTGCTCGTCGTCCAAAGTGATTTGGCTCGACACTTTGCCTATGTCCGTGAGGAATTCGGCCGGAATCGGACGCCTGAGTAATTGCGAAAGAGGCTCGAAGCTTGCCGAGCGGAAGAGAATGGGATCGACCTCATCAAACGCCAGAACCAAGTCATCGTTCGTCAGCGTGTTCACCAAGTTGTCAAACCGTTGCGCAGCCAATTGTGGCTTGGCATTGGCATCGAATCTCAGAACGAGAGTTCCGTTGATTTCGACACCTAATGCCGTCAGCAAGACGGTGTACGGCGGCGAGACGAATGTCCCATTCCAAAGCAGAAAGCCGCTGTCAGTCTTCACGAGGCTGCCGATTTCAGTCGGCGATTCATCATCAGCGAGTGCAGCAACCGGATCAGTGTCGTCCGTGCGAGTCGCAGCAGCCCGTTTGTTTTTCTTCTTGCTCCCTGAACCATTGCCTTTGTTGGGATTATTTCCTCCCGCATTTCCGCCTTGCCCACCGCGTGGGCGATCGGCTTTCGGGTCGTAGTTTGGGTTTGGGCCGGTCGGTTTGAGGGCTCCGGTTTCGGCTTGCCAAGCGCGGAGCGTCTTCAACATGGAAGCGGCTTTGTCAGGCATCGACTTCGCCAGATTGCGTTCTTCGCTGGGGTCGGACTTGAGGTTGTAAAGCTCGTGATAGCCCCCGTCCTCGAAGTACTCGATGAGTTTGAACTCCCCTTCACGCAGGGCACTCGCGGGTGTGGATTTGCCGACATAACACGGGAAGTGCCAGAAGAGCCGCTCACGTTTCAGCGTCTGCTCACCCTTCAGCAAGGGGACCATGCTTAAGCCGTCCTGCACTTGGCCAATCGGAGCCGGCAAGCCCGAGAGTTCCAGTAACGTCGGATAGAGATCAATGCTCGCAACCGGCACGTCGGTCTTGCTGCCGGGCTGCTTGATACCCGGCCCGGTGATCGCGAGCAGTACTCGGATGCCCCCTTCATAGAGCTGACCTTTTCCGCCATTGAG
Organism: Planctomyces sp. SH-PL62; assembly: GCA_945905295.1. Lineage (GTDB taxonomy): Bacteria > Planctomycetota > Planctomycetia > Planctomycetales > Planctomycetaceae > SXKJ01. Next base: position 24,348 of record CAMDPX010000078.1, read on the forward strand.
CGGCGGGGTGTAACGATCAGTACCTCCGTTGTCCGAGGTGAAGACGACATAGGTGTTGTCAGTCAGTTTGAGCTTCGCGAGCGACTCGACGATACGCCCGACGTTGTGATCTACGGCTTCGACGGTCGCCGAGTGCTTCGGGTCATCGCGTTTGTCTTTGCTAGAGGCGAGTTTCTTCTCGTACTTCTTCAGCAAGTCCGGCTTCGGATTGTACGGCGCATGGACCGCGTGATCGGCGAGGTACACAAAGAACGGTCGCTCGCGATTCTCATTGACGAACGAGAGCACCTCATCGGTCAGCCGATCGCTGAGATAGTTGCCGTCGTCATCGAAGTACTCGTCCTTGCCAAACTTGAGGTTCTCGGGAAACACGACCTTCTGAAAACCCTGCCCGCCCGGAGTCACTGGCCCTGTGCGGCCTCGACCGAGATTCCACATGCCGAAGAAGGCGGTTGCGTAGGATGTAGCCGAGTCGCTCCGCGACTCGGTGCGGAGTTGCGGAGCAACTCCGCCACGAAGCGCCTCGGCAATCGTCACGATATTCGTATCAAGCTCCGACTTGCTCTCCGCTGCCGTGAGCTTGTGCCATGCCGAACCGACGGGCTGACGCGGATCGACGACGGTGTAGATGCCGTGCCTCGGCGTGTATTGGCCGGACAGCAAGCAAGCTCGCGTCGGCGCACAGTTCGGCGCACTGGCATAAGCCTGAGTGAAGATCAAACCGCTCTTCGCCAGCCGGTCGATGTGCGGTGTCTCAACGAACGAGTTCCCCATAAACCCGACATCGCGCCAACCCATATCGTCCATCAAGATCACGACAAGATTCGGAGGCCGCGCAGCATCGGCAGCCCACGTTGTCGCGCTAACGATTTGCCCAATGACCAGCATCAGCAGCGGAATGAAACGACGACATCTCAACACGGTGTTACTCCTCTTCCACGGTTCGATCCGCATCGTGATGTGACTGGTGATCGAAGAATGCTTCGCCCAGCGGTTGCTCTTCAACGAGCGTCATTCGCAGCGTCAGCCGCGCCGGGCCGTAGGGCATCTCGACAAATCGCATTTGCCGAATGAGGCCGCTGCGCACCGAGTAAGTGACCTCAACTCGCTTCGGACCACGGAAGCCACGCTTCTTGACGGCGACGATCAGGCGGCTCGGTTCGTCATCAATGTTTGCCTCGTCCCCGCTTTCGACGGGCAGCAGTTGCACGTCAAAGGCTTCGCGCAATCGTTCCAGCCCCTCGTGAATGTTGCTCAGCGGCATCGAATGCTCGTGCCCCGGCAGGTCGCGATTGAAGCGAGTCAGATCAGAACTGAATCGCACCGGGCCATCCGGCCGCACGGCCCAGCTTGTCTGGCCGTTGCTGCCAGTGACGAACGGCCGGCCATCGGCCGTCTTGCGCACGAGCACGAACTGACCGCCGCCGCGTACATGCAGCACGGCCCCCTCTATGGGAGGCTTCGGTGGCCGATTCGATTCCGGAGATTCCGAACGCTCCCGTTGACGTTGAGGCAACGCCGATTCTTCAACAGTGATCTTAAAGGTGCGATCCGATGGCTGAGCATTGGCCGCGATGATCCGATTCAGCTCGACAACGGCTGCCGATGCGGATGATTCGCCGAAACCTTTCCAGAGGACAGCGGCCAACAACATCGCCGCAACGATGGCGGCGGTTGAAGCGGTTGAAGTCGCCCATCGACTGAGCCGCAAGGCGCTCGCTGCGGTTGATTTGCCGAGAACCGGGGCTAGCGCCCTGCGGCTGATTTCCGAGGCAGCGTCGAGCGCGAGATGTTCGCTTCGCAATCGATCGTGCAAGAGCGTCGCATGCGCCAACTGCTGAGCGTTCTCCGGTGCCGCCTTGAGCCAGCGATTTAGCAACTCGTGCTCATCGGAGGAGAGCGTCTCATCCAGATACCCGTCGATCAGTTGTCTTGGGTCATTGGTCATGTCGTTGTCCCTGCTGCGGCGGCCTTTCGCTCGATGCACTCACGCAGTTGATCCCGAATCCGCTGCAACGCTTTGGCGACCGAGTTCGCCGTCATCCCCACCGCCTCCGCGATGGCGGCTGGCTTGAGGTCGTGCCGATAACGCAGGTCACACAATTCCCTCGCCCGTCCTTCCAGTCCGCGCAAGCATTCCTGCAAGAAACCGAGCTTCGGAGACTCGTCGGCCGACACAGCCCCAAACGCGGATGCCAGAAAGGCAATAGTCTCGTCATCGAAGACAAGCCGGTCGCGTCGCACTCGCCGGAGATACAGCCCGACTTGATTCCGCGCGATCCCCAACGCCCAGCCGACGAACGATTGCGACGAGTCGTACCGATCGAACGATTCGATGACCGCCACCGCGACCTCTTGCAGCACGTCATCACGAGCCGAGAAATCCCGCACGACCGACGTGACAAACGCCGAAACCACCGGCTGAGCCAGCGTCCAAAGTCGAGTCGCTTGTCGCGCGTTGTCATCCATCGCTCGTCGTCCTGAATGAAGTCTCAAGGCTGACTTATCCGGTGAGCGAAGATTATGACCAAGAATTGCGAAACAACGACGATTCCGAGAAAACGAACTCGGTGCTGCGCCGCGCGGGTGACTGACTGCTCGTGGTTTGGTTCACCCAATTCGATGCAGCCGAGATTCCGTTCACAGGAGCGGTCGAATCGGTTGACCGCGATAGACGTGGTAGGGGCGGCCGGTGGTGTCGTGGAACTCGCGATCCGGGCCGATGCCCAGGCAGTGGAAGATCGTCGCGGCCAAGTCTTCTGGCGTGTACCCCTCGGTTTCGGGAAGGCCGCCGTGTGAGTCCGTGCGTCCGATGATGCGGCCGGGTTGAATGCCTCCGCCGGCGAAGAAACAGGGAAACACATCGCCCCAGTGATGACGACCGGGAGTGAACACCTCGCCGAACACATTTTTGCCGTTGGGAGTGATCGGAGAAATGCGCGGAGTGCGGCCCATCTCGCCGCACATCACGATGAGCGTTTCGTCCAACAATCCTCGCTCGGCCAAGTCGTCGAGGAAGCCGCTCAGGCAAAGGTCGAGCGACGGCAGCAGCTTGCCTTTCAAATCGCGGAAGGCGTTTTGGTGAGTGTCCCAACCTCGGAGATTGACTTGCACCATCCGCACTCCGGCCTCCACCAACCGGCGAGCCACCAGGAGACCCTGCCCCCACTCTTGGCGACCGTACAAGTCGCGCGTGCGATCGGATTCCTGAGTCAGGTCGAAGGGATTCTGCTTGCCGGGTCGCGACGCCAGAACAAACCTCATCGCCTGCTGACGATGAGCGTCCCACGCCGCCAGCGTGCCGAGTTGCTCATCGCGATCGAGACCTCGCCGCATGGCGTCCAGTTGCCGGAGCAATGCGGCTCGGTCTTCCAACTGCGAGAGAGACGTCCCCGCCGTGCGTCCGAAATCAGGCAGGTGGAAGTCTGCGTTGCGGCAACTCGAATTGTCCCACCACGCTTTCGGAGCACCGGGCAAACGATCGGGTGCGAAATTCGGATCGGCATGTCGAAAGCAATTGGGACACGCGCCCCCTTCGGCACCGCACTTCGGTGCGAGATCAACACCGAAGCGATCAAACTGCGGGCCAAGGATTCCCGGTTCGCGGCCGGGGTATTTCATCAAGTTGATTCGCGGCAGCTCAATGACGGCCGGCAAGCCAACGGTTGCCGCCGTCGGCGCGGCGTAGGCCAGCATCGATCCCATCGAGGGCCAACTGATCCGTCCCGCTCGCGGCTGTGCGATCGAAGCGTTGGTGTCACCGACGGGAAGTTCGGTCGTCCCGGTGTGAATCAAATACGAGCAACTGTTGTGCTCGTTGCGAAACTGCCGCTCGGCCACATGGTGCATGGTCCGGACGACCGAAAACATCCGGCTCCGCGCCGCGAGCTTCGGCAGGTGCTCGCAAAACAACTCGCCGGCCACATGCGTTTGGGTGACGCCGTACTCGCCGCGGATGGTGTCCGGCGCTTCCGGTTTTGGACTCCACGTCTCGTAGGGTGATGGACCACCGGATTGAAAAATGAACACGACCGACTTCGCCGTCCCCGGCCGGGCATTCGTCGCGGCTTCGGCTTCCAGTCGCGACAGATCGCCAAGCCCCATCCCGATGAGGCTCAGACCGCCGACCTGCAACAGGTCTCGCCGTCCGATCTGCGGATGATCCTCATGGCGGCAGCCAATCCGACGCACTGTCTTGTGATTCGTCATGTCGTGGCCTCTGAAAGGTTGCGTCTCAATCTCTGCTAACAGCCTGTTGAAAAAGTCGTGGAGCACGATTTCATCGTGCTCATTCTCCAAAGAAATTGGGCACGTTGGAAACGTGCCCCACGTTTTTCAACAGGCTGCTAACTCGCCGCACCGGTGAAGAGCGGCGAGATCGGTTCCCCTTCGCTGGCGTGGCTGGGGCGATTCACTCGGTCCTTGATGATGCTGCGCGGGTCGATGCCGAGTGAAGAAAAGATCGTCGCTCCGAGATCGGATGGGTAGTACGGGTTCGAGGCGGGATAAGCGGCGATGTTGTCGGAGCTGCCGATGACCTGGCCGCCGCGCACGCCGGCTCCGGCGAAGAGAGCGAAGAAGACTCCGCCCCAATGGTCGCGGCC
>CAMDPX010000079.1 GCA_945905295.1 Planctomyces sp. SH-PL62
CCCCCCCACGTCGGCTTTTTTATTTCCCGATACGGCAAGAGGGACTGAACATGTTCCAAAACATCCGCGAGTTTTGGGAGCTGTTTCTGGCGAAGGAATGCACAACAGCGTTCGGTCCCTGTTTCAAGGAGGAAAATGATGCCCCAATCAGCGGGACCGATCCTGTCGAAAGTCGACGATTTGGTGCAACGAGTCGCGGCGCGTTTAGATCAAATTGGCTGCCGTGTCCGAAATCTCTGGATCTCGCCTTATGAGGATGCGCTGATTTTGCATGGGCGAGTCAGCACCTATCACAGCAAACAACTGGTTCAACAAATCGCGGCAGAGATCTCTGGTTTAACGATCATCTCCAACGATATCGAAGTGGAGTGACAAGCCACGCGCCGGCCCCGTCACGAGAAACGACCCCATGGATCAGGCCACATTGACGATGACGCAGCAGATCGCTCGGGCGGCCAGCGCTTTTGAGCATCAGCGGACGGGGCACGCGCCGACGGGAGTGACCGTTGTTGTGAACGAGGACACGCTGGTCATCACGTTGCGCGGCGGCTTGTCTGAAGTCGAGAAGTCGTTGTCTCGATGCCAGCAAGGCGCCGCACAAGTGCAGGGGTTTCACCGGCTGTTGTTCACAAGCTCTTCCGAGTCGTTGTGGCAGGAGATCACCCGCATCACAGGTGTGGCGGTGCGCGAAGCCACGGCTGAAGTCGATTCGGCAACCGGGGCAGTCTTCCACGCCTTCACCACGGGCACCATCGTGCAGGTGTTTCTGATGGCCCACCGACTCCCTGCGGAGTCTTGGAGCAGCAGTGATTCGTCCGAGCGGTGATGAACTTCCGCCGTTACATCCGAGCATTTTTTTTGTGGAAGGGGCAGCCTGATGAATTGGGATCAAATCGAAAACTGGAAGGAATGGCGCGGCAAAGTCAAACAGCAGTGGGACTCACTGACCGATGACGATCTCGCCACCATCCGCGGCCAACGCGAGAAGTTGGTGATCCTTCTCCAGGAGAAATGCGGCTACCAAAAAGGGCCAGCCGAGAAGGCGCTCAACGAATTCATGAATGGGCTGATCTAAGCAGACTCCGAGTGACCACCGGGGGGCTGTCGCCGCTCCGCTCGCCAGTTCGTTCGCACGCACTCTGTCACCGTCCGCCGCCGCAGGGGCATTGAGGTCATTCGAACGTGATCATGTCGAGCGCTGCGAGAGGAAAGGAAATGGAATCATGAATAACTCCAAAGCCATTAAAGCCAAGCTGGGAGACCATGTGCGGATTGAATACTCCGGGCAGTTCAAGGACGAGAAAGCCGGCCTGCAGCGGCTGGGCCGGGAAGTGTTTGAGTTCACCATTGGAAGCAGTGAGGTGATGCCCGGCATCAATAAAGGTGTGCTCGGAATGGTCGAGGGGGAACGAAAACAAATGACACTGCTCCCCCAGGATGCTTTCGGAGAATTTCGTCCCCAATTGATTCAAGAAATCCCCAGGAGCCGCTTGCCCTCGGACGTCGTTCTGAAGGTCGGGAAACGACTCACCACCATTGGTGTGAAGTCGGGGCGCCGGCGCAAGGTCAAAATTGTGGAGCTCACTTCGACCACCGTCGTCGTGGATGGCAACCACCCACTCGCCGGAAAGACCGTCGAAGTCGAGTTCCAATTGCTCGTGCATGACACGTCAGCAAACGGCGCGGGACTGATACGCGAATCCGGCAGCGATGAGTAATCGTCGACACGATCCAGACAATCAATCCGCGTTCCTCAGTCCGTCGCGTGACACCTGAGAACGGTTTCCCTGCCCCTCTCGGGCACAATCGAATTGGAATCGGACATGCGAGTCAGAGTCAGAATTGACGACCGGACCTTCTGGTGGCGGCGATCGTTTCTTGGAGAGAACATCAGCAACGGAAATTGGATCATTGCCTTGATCCTGGCGCTCGCTTGTGCCGGTGCGATTTACAGCGGCTGGATCTGGGCGGGAGTCGGCTTGGGAGTCGCCAGTTCGCTGAGCATCGTGTGGAACGAGTCGGTTGCCAAAACCGCGACCATCGTCGGAACTTGGATTGCGGTCGGAGTGGGCTCGGCGTGGCTGTTGGGCATGCTCTGCGACGTTATGTTCGGCAATCCCCCGATCGGTCATGCGTTGGGCCTCGTCATCGGAATCGTCGGAGTCATTAAGACAATCGACTGATCCGCAGACATCGACCGTTCGTGGTGGGTCTCGATGACTCGACCTACCCTACGAATCGGCGCGATCCTGGATTCGTCTTCTGCGGACGTTTACGCTCCGAGCGGATTCGGGATTCGCGGTGCGTCGATGTTCTGGAAATCGCATGGCAGCATTCACTCGGCAAACGTGCTCCGTCTGTGGCGCGGTTCTTTCCGAATCCAGTGAAGCCGTGCCGCCGCGATGCGAGACCTGTCGGGCGAAGTCTCCAGACGGTTCGTCGTCCGTGCCCCAAGCATCCGCCGAGCAAAGCGATCCGACCAAGCCGTTTGCAGAATCGACGAGGACCGTGATCCTCGCCCAAGGCAGTGACACCGAGCAGAATCCGCTGCATCTCGCGATGACGATGGACTTCGTCCCTTCGGCGGACCCGACCGAACCGACGGCGGCCGCCTCGGATGATCGCGTGGCGAAGAAGGAGCAGATTGGCCGCTTCCGAGTCATCAGCATCTTGGGTCGCGGCACATTCGGCACGGTCTATCGCGCGTACGATCCGCTGCTTGATCGGGAAGTGGCGTTGAAGGTGCCTCGGTTCACGGCCGATGAACGCGAAATGACCGAGCGGTTTCAGCGCGAGTCCAAGGCGGCGGCGCGGTTACATCATCCCAACATCGTCACGCTGTATGAGCACGGTCAGACCGACGAAGGGCCGTTCCTGGTCTCCGAGTTTGTCAACGGCGTCCCCTTGTCCCAAATGCTGCGCGAGCACCTTCCCGACTTGCGCAAGGCGGTAGATTGGGTCAGGCAGATCGCGGAAGGACTGCACTACGCTCACACCGAGGGGATCGTTCATCGCGACGTGAAACCGGCCAACATCATGATGAATGTCGCCGGCCGGCCGCAGGTCATGGACTTCGGTCTGGCGAAACGCGCCGCCGACATCGAAGCGGCGATGACGGTCGAAGGGCAGATCGTCGGCACTCCCACTTACATGTCTCCCGAACAAGCGCGCGGAGCGATTGGAGAAGTCGGGCCTCACAGCGATCAGTACAGCGTCGGCGTGGTGCTCTACGAGATGCTATGTGGCCGTCCGCCGTTTACGGGAGATCCTTGGACGATCATCTCGCGCGTGGCCAGCAATCGTGAGAATCCCCCTCCGCCACGTTCGGTGCGGCCGGACATTCCGCGAGACTTGGAGGCATGTTGTCTCAAAGCACTCGAGAAGGATCCGAAGTCACGCTACCCCAGCTTGCTGGCTTTCGCGGACGACTTGGATCACTGGCTGAAGGGGTTGCCTCTGTTCGCTCGGCCGCTCGGCCCGGCGGAGCAACTGCTGCGGTGGTGCCGTCAGAACCGCATGATTGCGTCGATGGGCGGAACGCTGGCGGTGATCTTCATCACGGCGGCGATTGTCGGCCCGTTGTTGGCCGTGCGATATCAGGACTTGGCCGACATTGCGACTCGCGAAGCGAAGGACGCCAACGATGCTCGCGATCTGGAACAGAAAGCTCACCGGGCGACCGAGCGATCGGTCATTGATTCCTACACCGAGACGGGCCTGACTGCTCACCGCAACAGCGACCCGCGCGAGGCGATCTTGTGGTTCGCCAACGCCGTCGCGGCCTCCCAGAATTGTCCGTCGCGTGAGAAGCAAAACCGCATTCGGATGCAATCGTGGCTGTCGCAAGTCGCGACTCCCGTGCAAGCCTTCGAACCGGCTCCGGGCTGGAAGAAGATGCTGAGCTATCACCCATCCGGACGTTGGTTGTTGAGCCTCGCGGCAACCGGCGAATGCGAGTTGTTGCAAGTGTCGAATGGCCAGCGTCACGCGCTGCCGATGGATGGGCCGGTCAGCGCCGCCGCGTTCAGCCCTGACGGCAAACTGCTGGTCATGGCGCTGGGGCCAGAGGTCGTGGTGTTTGAGTTCGAAGTAGATCGGACGCCTCCGTCCCGTCGTCGTCACGAAATCGTCCAGACAAGGGAACTGGATCGCTGGGCGCACCCGGACGCGGTGAACGAGTTGCTGTTCGGTGCCGAGAGCCAATTGCTGGTCGTCGGAGGCGAGCACACGGTGCAGGTGCGAGATGTTCCGAAGAAGTCGTTTCGGACGGAACCGTTTGAGGTTGGCAGCCAAGTGCTGTCGGCGGCGATGACTCCCGATGGCCGCCGGTTCGCGGTGCGCTGTTTCGATCAGAAGGTGCGCGTCTTCTCTTGCGTGTCCGATCAACCTAAATCCGAGGCGCTGCTGCCCGCGCAGTCATCAACTTCCACATCGAACCTTCGGCCGCTGTTTGTCGGCAACGATCGGCTCGTCGTCATCGAGGACTACCAATCGGTGCTTTGCTGGAACATCGACACCAAGGAGACCGATTGGAAATACAAGCCGGGACGAGTCCTCGCGTCGGCGCTTTCGCCGGATGGAAAGTGGATCGCGCTGGCTGAGGATGCGACGGTGGTGTTGCTGGATGCGTCGACGGGCGAACCGACCGATCAACCGCTCAAGCACTCGAACCTCGTCGACGATCTCAGCTTTCATCCGACCAGCTCGCGGCTGCTGACGGCCTGTATCGATCACACCGCTCACGTGTTTGAAGTCCCGTCCGGAAAGCGGGTGGGTCCGGCGATTCCGCACTGCGACGCAGTCCATCGCTGCGTGTGGTCGCCGGACGGTGACTCCTTCGCCACGGTGCATTGGACCGGCGACTTGGTGCGCGTGTGGAAACCGAGCGATCATCGGCAGGAGGAAACGCTCGCGGCTGCCTCCGCACACCATCATCCGTTTGTGCGAATCAACGATCGAGGAGACCGTTGGATGCCCAGCGGCTTTGAGAACTGGCGCGATCGCACGGCGGTGGAAATCATCGATCTCAATTCGGGGAAGCTCCTCGGCCCCAAACTCTCTGGACCGGGACTGATCAGTGATGCGGACTTTATTCCCAAGTCGCCGTTGGTGGTCATCGTGGGAGGCAGCACGCGCGAGGATGTGGGGCGCAACTTGACCGATCAAAAGTTGGACGGCCCTGGATTCATCCGCTTCGTGAATTCGGAAACGGGGGAGCCCACTTTCGAGGACGTGAAGTCGTCTTCTCAGCCCATCGCGGTGCGTACCAGCCCCGATGGGGAGACGGTGGTCGTCCTCTGCCACCAAGGCCACCTGCTGTTACTGGACTCGGCCACCGGCAAGCCGCGCGCGGAGCATCAGGCGTTTAGCGGCCAGTCGGCGGTGTTTGGATTCCTCATTCGAGAGCGCATTCGATTCTCCCCTCGCGGAGATCAATTCGTCGTCTGGGGCTGCAACGCCTTGGCGGAGTTGCGAAAGACCGGCACCGGCGAACGAGTGGCCGCGATTCAGCACGAATCCGGATTCATCCACGATGCCCAGTTCTCGCCCGACGGCAAACTCGTCGCCACTTGCTCGTCGGACCACTCGCTGCGGTTGTGGGAGACGGCGACCGGTTCGAGCGCGGGTTCGCCGCTGGCGCATTCCGGCTGGGTCTTCAGCGCTCAGTTCAGCCAAGATGGCCGGCGATTGCTGACCGCGTCGTCCGACAAGCAGGCACGGATTTGGGATCTCGCCACGAGGACCGCGATCCTGGCGACTCGCGAGCACACAGACCAAGTCTTCAGCGTCACCTTCCTGCCCGGCGAAGAGCTGTTCCTGGCATCCACTCGCGACGGACAAATCACCGCGTGGGATGCGAGCCTCGGAAAAATGATTGCTCCCGCGCGACAGATGCCGGGCATGATTTACCAACTGTCCCATCACAGCGCTTCGTCGCGAGTGATCGCGTCGGGCAACACCAATCCGATGCGCAGCTTCGACTGGAACCAATGGATTCCTGAACCCGATACGCAACTCGGCCGCAAAGACGTGCGACTGCTCGGTGAGATTCTTTCGTCACAGCGCGTCCACGAAGGGGGCGCGGCAACCAGCCTGACCTCAGCCGAATGGATCGGACGCTGGAAACAGTTTCGCGAGAAGTACCCCGACGGCCCGGCACTTCAAATGTCTAACTCACTCAAACTGAGCGAGTTTTGAGTCCCGCCAGGGACGTATCGAGAATAGCCCAGCACGTCAGTGCTGGGGTTCGTGGCGACAATTATCACAAAGTCCCGTCAGGGACGACAGAAAAACGATCCAACTCTGTCGTCCCTGACGGGACTCAAGAAGCACGCTGAACGGTCATCCCAGCACTGACGTGCTGGGCTATTTTCGAGTGTCCCTGACGGGACAAAAACAAAACCGCTCAGTTTGAGTAACACAGCACTAGGACGGCAGCGTCACACTTCCGGATGCACCCAAGGTCCACGATACGGTCGCCGCAGCAGCTTGTTCGCAGCGGGATCGTTGGCGATTACCCCCTTCGCCGCGTCCCACGTCAGCGACCGGCCGAGCTGCATCGACAAGTTCGCGAGAATGCAGCTCACCGTTGAGGTGTGTCCCTCTTCGATGTCGGCGACCGGCTTGCCGCGCGTCGCGATGCAATCGAGCAGATTCTGCATGTGCCGGCGGATCGCCGGAGCCACATGCTTTTCGAGATCCTTCTCGGTCTTGTCTTCCGGGAATTGCTCCAGCTCCATCGTCACGTCCTTGTGAATCGCGTCGCCGCTGTTCGGGATGAAGTCGTAACTGTTGACGCTCGCCTTGAGCGTCCCCTTCTCGCCGTAGAACGTCGCGCCCCACGGGTACTTCGGATCGGGCGACGAGCCCCAGGTGCGATGCTGCCAGACCACGTTGACGCAGTCGAACTCGAACGTCGCGCTCTGCGTGTCGGAGATGTTCGCCTTGGCATTCTTTTGGACCAGGATACCGCCCGTCGAACTGACCGACTTCGGCCAACCGAGTCCCGCCATCCAACGGACCATGTCGAGCATGTGGATGCACATGTCACCAACGATGCCGTTGCCGTATTCCATGAACGCTCGCCAGCCGCGCGGATGCACGATCGAGTTGTACGGTCGCAGCGGAGCCGGTCCCGTCCACATTTCGTAATCGAGATAATCCGGAGGCGTACTATCCGGCGGGTTCGCTGGATTTCGCATGTGGTAATAGCAGTAGATTTCAATCAGCCCAATCTTGCCGAGTTTTCCTTCTTGAATCAGCTCGCGAGCTTCCGCCAGATGCGGCGTGCTGCGGCGCTGCGTGCCAACCTGCACGACTCGGCCATGCTTCCTCGCCGCGGCCAGCATCGCCTGACTCTCGACGATATCTACGCTCGTCGGTTTCTGCACATAGATGTCGGCCCCGGCCTGCACCGCCTCGATCATCGGCAGCGCATGCCAATGATCCGGCGTCGCGATCTCGACAATGTCGAGATCCTTCTCGGCGAGCATTTTTCGATAGTCGCCGTACAACCGCGGAGTCTTCTTCGAGACCTGCCGCGAGGCGACGATCTCACCCGCTTCGGTGAGCATCTTCTTGTCGACATCGCACAGCGACACGACCTCAACCGGTGAAATCTGAATCAATCGCAGCAAGTCCGACTTGCCGTACCAGCCGGTGCCGATCAGCCCAACTCGCTTCGGCTTCGGCTCGGCCGCGAACGCTGCGGGCAGCACAGGGAGAAGGGAACTCAACGCAACGCTACTGGCACTCGCGGCCAAGAACTGACGACGATCCATGATTTCCCCTTTGGAGTGCGGTGACTCAAGTCACCGCTTTTCAAAACGTACAAATACACCAAGTAACTTCGCCGCGTTTTGGAAAGCGACGACTCGGGTCGTCGCGCTCCAAAGTTACGGCTGCAAATCGAGCAACTTGGCCTTCGCCTCTTCCCCGTGGTCTTTCAGCGTCATCTTGATCACAGCCAATTGCTTCTGGCCGCCGAAATTCAGACTCAGTTCTTGCTGCATTCCGGCCAGGCCGAACGGCACGTCTTTGTGACGAAAGACACGATGCGTCATGCCGAACTTTGTGTTGCCCAATTCAATCTCGTTGTGGCCGCTGATCACCGAGCATTCCAAATCACCTTGCTGCCAACTGACCTTCTCTTTGGCCTCTTCGATCTTGAGATTCTGCTTCGGCCCCGCCAGCAGCATCGCGAAGACCGGGTCTTTGAGCTGCATGGACTCCAACAGTTCCGGTTCGTTCGGTTCGTATTTGACCCAGCACTTGGCGGCCTTGCTGACCGGATCTTTGCCCTCACCGAATTCGTCTTCGGGGATGAGCAATCGCCACGTCACGTTCGCCAATTGTGGATGATCGCAAGTCTGTTCCATTTCCAGGAACCGGCACTGCTTCCCCCCATGAAAGGCCTGGCCGACCGAGCGGAGACTCCACTTGGGCACGGCCTCTTGCCCATTCAATTTCAGGTTCACGTTGAACTCGGCCCATGTTCCGTCTTTGGGAAGCGTCTGAATCAAGGCCCCTGATTTCGGCTCATCAGCAATGGCCGTGTCAAAGGCCAATAGCCACGAACCCAACACCAAGCTGCGGATGACAGCATTCAAGAACAAACGACGATCCATGAGATGACCTCGCGAGATGAGTTGAGAAGTGATTCCGCGATGCACCGCAGCATAAACGAATCCGTACCGTCCGCCACTGATGGACCTCGCCGCGACCCGCCCGCATGATCACAGGCCGCTCCCTGACGGTCGCGGTACGGCATGTGACTCGATTACAACGACGCCCCACACTAACCCGACGCGCAAGGTTTGATGTAGCGCTATTGGTGGTGCGAAGTCTCCACGCGCGGCTCCAGATTCTCCACTTAAAGATATTGTTCTCCATCAGGTGATTCCTCTTGTCTTCATCCGTGTGTGAGGCGATCCGTGTGCGCAGTGCATTCCTCCAGTTTTGAACGCACTGCGCACACGGATCGCCTCACACACGGATGAAACCCCAAGAATCCGGGACCAATTCGCCATGAACAACTTTTCGCGTCGCGACTTCCTTAAAGAGACCGTGCTCACGACCGCCGCCGGCTGGTCGCTGTCGGTCAGCCAAGCGCTCAACGCCGCCGAGACCAGCGCCGGCGGTTTGCACATCGCTCCGTTCAAGTATGACGTCACACCACCGCTCGGCCATTCGTGCTGCGGTGGTTGGATCAAGCCGATCGAGGTTGTGGACGATTCGCTCGAAGCGGCTGGCGTCGTGTTGCTCGGTGCGGGCAAGCCGATCGTGTTGTGTGCCGTCGATTGGACCGGCTTGCTGAATGAGGCTCACGTCGAATGGCGGACGGCGCTCGCTCAGGCAGCGGGAACAACGCCGGATCGCGTGGCGGTTCATTGCGTGCATCAACACAACGCGCCGTTCGCCTGTCTCGAAGCCGAGCGACTTGTCGCTGCCGAGGGCGACCTGCCGCACATCGTCGATCTCGCCTTCTTCAAGCGTTGCCTCGATACAGGCCGAGCGGCCATCGAGAAGGCAATCAAGCAAGCTCGCCCTGTGACGCACATTGGCTGGGGACAAGGGAAGATCGAAGGAGTCGCCTCGAATCGCCGAGTCCACCGCGACGAGACCGGCAAAGTCTTGGCGATGCGCGGCAGTTCCTGCACCGATCCGAAACTGATCGCGTTGCCGGACGGACTCATCGACCCGTTCCTGAAGACAGTCGCGTTCTTCAACGGCAACAAAAAGATCGCGTCACTGCATTACTACGCAACGCACCCGATGAGCTACTACGCCGACGGCCGAGCCACCAGCGACTTCGCAGGGCTGGCTCGCAAGCAGCGGCAGCAGGACGAGCCCGATTGCCTGCACGTCTACTTCACCGGCTGCGCGGGGAACATCTCGGCCGGCAAATACAACGACGGCTCGAAAGCCGTGCGGCCGATCCTGACGAAGCGCGTGTACGACGGCATCGTCGCATCAGAAGCGAAACTCGAACGAGCCGAACTGAAGTCCGAAAAGCTCGCGTGGAAGACCGCGGAAATTCTGCCGCCGCCGCGCTCCTCGTTGCACGCCGAGATGATCGCTCAACAAATCTCAACGAAGAGCAGCGCCGTCGTGAACCGCAACCGTCCGTCATTCATGCTGTCGTGGCTACGTCGCGTCGAGAAACGCACCCCGATCGTACTCAGCTCGCTGCACCTGGGCGGCGTGAAATTACTGCATCTCCCCGCCGAGTCATTCCTCGAATACCAACTCCGCGCTCAAGGCATCGCGAAAGACAATTTCGTCTGCACTTCGGCCTACGGCGACGGCGGCCCGTGGTACATCCCGGTCAAAGAGGAATACCCCAACGGCGGCTACGAAGTCAGCGTCGCCTTCTGCGAACCGGAGATCGACGACGTGATGACGGAAGGCATGAAGCGAATCCTGCCGAGCTAACAGCCCAGACGATCTCACGAAAGACTTCGTCGTGAGGGTCAGCAATCACGAATTCTCGCGCGGAGTTCACGCGAAGCGCAACCGGCCTTTGGCTTGGGGAATCGGGCGGCCCAACTCCTTGGCGGTTTGTAGCCACTCGCGACTGATTTGACGCACGTTCTTTAACGCCGCCTCATACGTTTTGCCGTCTGCCATGCAACCCGGCAGTTCGGGAACCTCCGCAATGAAGGCTTGGTCTTCGTCGCTCCAGAAGATGATCACTTCGTAGTTCATGGCAGCTCCAAACGATATTTGTGGATCAATTGCCGGACCTGTCGGACTTGATACGGTTTGGCCAAGCCACGCTTCGGCTGTAAATTGATAATCTCGTCGATGTTTTCTTTCGTGAAGATGTGATGGCTTCCACGAGTCCGCTCATCGAATCCCAACGCTCGAACAACACGGCACAACTCGTCGAATCGAAGGCTTTGATCGCTATTGCCGAGAAGAATGTCGGACAGAATGTTTCGGACACTACTCATTCGGAAAGGCTCGCATGAGGGTAGCGGCGGAGCCTAGGCATTTTGTGGCAACGAGTCGAGTTCTCTCATTGCTGACTGATGGCGAACAGACCAAGCAATGCTTGCGGGGACTTTGCAGCAGCAAAGGGGGGCTGACGCCGCCCCGCTCGCCAGTCTTATTGGTGGCTGCGCGAGGGATCGCTCTCCTCGTCCAACCAAGCCAACCGCTTTGGATGCCAGAAGCGGACATGAGCCGCGGCAGCCAGCATCAAGAGCGTAACCACGCTGATCACTGCTCCGACCAAGACCGAGCGCGGCCGAAAGCTCCAAACCACCTGATGCGTGCCGGCTTCGAGTTTCACGCCTCGGAACAGCTTGTCGATTCGCAGCGGTTTGGCCGGCTGGCCGTCGACGGTGACCGTCCAGCCTGGATAGTCGAGATCCTGTAACACCAGCACTCCTGGCTGATTCAAATCCACCGAACATTCGACGGAGTTGGCTCGTGACTTGAACGACGTCAACTTGGAATTCAATAAGAACGCTTGGCCGTCCGACGCACGAAGCTGGGCGCGGCCGAACGATGGTCGGAACTCGTACAAGTACAACAGTTGCCCCGATCGGCCCCAGGCTCGATTGAGGAACGGGTCGTCTCCCTCCCAGATGAGCCGCATCGAATCCGTCGGCGGTTGAGGATCGAAACTCAACAGATGCGTGATGCTTCCGCCACGTCTCCAGTCCTCCAGTTGCCGCAACGAATCATCCACGTATTCGGCCGGGCCGAACGTGAGATAGATCGGAACGCTCGACACGCCCAGAGTGCTCGGCAAGTTGGCTCCTGGAGCGAACAGCCGGAGACTCGGCCAAGTCTTGGCCGCCTCGAGCAACTTCTGTCGCACCGGGCTTTGTTCCAGAGACTTCAGCGGCGGCCTCTCCACGATCTGAGTGAACGTGACCAGACGGCTGATTGTCCAGAACTCGACCGCCGTTGTGAGCAATACGAAACCAATCAAACCGACACGCACATCGAGGTTGTTCGGCCGCTCGGACAGCCACCACAACACTGCGCTGATGCCGAACACCACGGCCATCAGTGCGCCGAGTTGCAGCAGTGTCATCAACGGGTCCGTTCCTGGCGAACTCGTCGGCATCAGTGTTAGAGGATTGAAACTGGGAAACTGCGACATCACGGCGGCAACGTCATCGCTCAGCAAGTACCACACGCTCAACGACCACACCGAGCCGATGATCTGCACCCACGCCAGACAGCGTGGGACATCCGGCGAGCGCAGAAAGCGGTCAACGACAGAACCCGCCAGCACGGCGACGGCCCAGGTTGTGAGCAACCCGTAGCGACCCAGTCCTTGAAAGTAGCTGAAGCCCGGCAGATGCTGAGTCAGCGGCAGCAGCCAACCGCTCGTGTAGAGTCCGCTGACGATTGCGACCGCCAACCAAAACAGAACGAACCGATCCACCGGCCGCTTGGCCACAAGTTCGCATAACAGTCCGACGAGGCAGGCCACGAACAACATCAGCGGTGCGACACCGAAATACAGATGCGCCTCTGCCGAGTTCGTTCGCGAGTGTCCCAGCGGCGGGCTTTCGCGGAACGCTGCCTCGCGGTCGGTGAGCGGTGAGTACCAGTGGCTCGGACGACAGATTTGCGTCCAATACCAAGGGGGGATCGCGCCGAAATCGAGTTCGTGTTCTTTGCCGACCGTCGCTCGCTGGCTGAGCTGTTTGAGTTCATAAGTCGGCACGAGTTGCACGGCTGCGAGCGTGAGTCCGAATAGCATCGCGGCGAAGGCGATGGTCGTGACTCGTCGAGGTTGAGATAACGGCTTTCGAGTTACGGCGACCGTCACTCGGCTGTCCGAATCCGGCTGTAAGCTGTTGGCTGAAAGCTGATGGCTGTTATCACAAAACCACCACGCGCGCGCGGGCACATAAACCGTCAGCAACAACAGCGTGAACCACGCGATCTGAAAATGCCCCGCGAGTAATTGCACGGCCAGCACGCCGCTCAAGCCGATCGCGTATCGCCACCGGCGAGAGGCGAGAAACGATTCTGCGCACCACAACGCCGCCGGCAACCAGGTGCCGCCGACGATCGCCCACTCGACGCACGTTCGAGGTGGGAACCAACCGTAGACGTAGATCAGAGCCGTCAGCCAGGAGGGCAGCAGACTCAAGCTCAACCGCCGTGCGGCCATCGTTGAGAACACGAACGCCGCGATATAGTGCAGCAGAAAGCTGACATGGAACGCCGAGTGCGCATCGAGCCACGAATACAACAGCAGGTTCGGCGGATAGAAGATTCCCGTTTGGCTCTCGGCCAGCAGCGGATAGCCGAAGCCCGCGTGAGCATTCCACAGCGGCAGTTCGCCGGCGTGCAGAGCTTCCGCATAGATGACCTTCTGCGGAAAGAAGTACGAGTAGATGTCGCCGCCGACAAAGCCCGCTCCGCACCAGATCGGCAGCCAGAAGACGAGCGTCAAACCGAGCGCGAGTCCGCCTGTCGCCAGCCAGCCGAGCCATTCGCGCCGCGTTTGCATGTTGGATGACATCCTAAGCGACGTAGGTTGGGACTCTGTCCCGACCAAACCGGTCGGGACAGAGTCCCAACCTACGAAACAAGGCTCAAGGTTGATACGGCTCGAACGGCATTCCGAACGTCTCGGCCACCGCGCGATTGGTGATCGCTCCGGCGTACATGTTGACGGCGTGAGCGAATCCCGTGTCGGCGGCGCACGCCGCGGACAGGCCGAGCTTCGCGATTTTCAGCACATAGGGAAACGTGACGTTGCACAACGCATACGAGCTGGTGCGGCCGACGGCTCCCGGCATGTTCGTGACGCAGTAATGCACGATGCCATCGACGAGGTAGGTCGGCTTCGAGTGCGTGGTCGGCTTGGTCGTTTCGATGCAGCCTCCCTGATCGACCGCCACGTCGATGATGACCGCTCCCGGCTTCATCAGCTTGAGGTCTTCGCGGCTGACCAGCACCGGCGCGCGAGCCCCTTCGATCAATACCGCTCCGATGACGAGGTCTGCCAGCCGCAGTTCTTCGCGGATGTTGTGCCGGTCGCTGAAGAGCGTGTTGACGTTCGGCGGCATGATGTCTTCCAGATACCGCAGTCGGTCGATGTTGATGTCGATGATCACCACGTCCGCCTGAAAGCCGGCTGCGATTTGCGCCGCGTTCTTGCCGACGACCCCTCCGCCCAAAATCAAAATGTGAGCGGGGGCCACACCGGGAACTCCCGCCAGCAGAATGCCGCGGCCTTCCTGCGGACGTTCGAGGTACTTCGCTCCTTCTTGAATGCTCATGCGGCCCGCGACTTCGCTCATTGGAGTCAGACAGGGGAGATCGCCACGCGGTCCGCGCAGCGTCTCGTACGCGACCGCCGTGACTCCCGTCGCCAGCACGTTGCGAGTCAGCTCTTCGTCGGCCGCGAAATGAAAATAGGTGAAAAGCGATTGCCCGCGCCGCAGCAACGGCCACTCGGCGGCGAGCGGTTCCTTCACCTTCACGACCAACTCCGCCTCACCGAAGATCGCGGCCGGACCATCGACGATCTCGGCACCATTCGCGGCGTACTGGCCGTCAGTGATGCCGCTCCCCATGCCGGCTCCGCGCTCAATCAGGACGCGGTGCCCGCGTTGCACCAGCTCCTCGACCCCCGACGGCAACATCGCCACGCGATACTCATCCGGTTTGATCTCACGAGGCACACCGACAATCATGGGGAGTCTCCTCGACTCAGGACGGGAACGGGGTTGGGCGTCTTTGTCATGCCGCACAACACGAGTCAAACAACCGAAAGTCCCTTGGCTGCGACATGAAAAAGACTCCCGGCCATTTCGCGATCAACACCTCGAAGAGTAGCCGACAGAGACGCTCCTCGAAATGTTGGACCTCTTCGGTCGTCAGCGTGCCTTGGCAACCGGCACGAGCGCCTGCGGCCGGTGCTCGGCGAATCGACCGTCGCGCGGCGGCCACGCTGACCGGGAACATTCCGGAGAATGTTGTCCATCCGCAGGTTGATGAGAATCGCTAGCACCGGCACGACCTGACCACCTTTGCCGAGCGTCGCGGTCGTCCGCCACCTCGAACCGCCAATCTCTGACCTAACCTTCGGCGTTCCATTGCTCTCGTTGATGAGTTTCCGAGTGTTCCTCGATTGTGGTTAGAGACGGATTTCATGTCGCATCCCGCCGACACCGCTTCACGTTTCACGGCTGGCGATGCCAGCTCAGCTTCGGAAGCTTCGCCACCTGCGGTTGCGAAGAGCGGCCGCGATTCGAGAAGCGTCGTTGCCGACGAACCGCTCGCCACAGCCTACGAAAAACGAATTCATGCGCTGCAAGACTCGCTCAAAGAGCGCGATCAAATCGTACAGATGCTGACGCAGCGACTCGAACAAGCGGCCGATCAATTGGACCGCATGCAACGCACAGGGGGCGGACGAGGCGGAGCGACCGCCGCCGGAATCCCACCGGAGTTGATCGAGAATCAGCAAACTCTGACTGGGCAGATGACGCAACTGCTCAGCCAATGGGAAGAGCTGCAAGCGGCCGAGATGCTGACCCGCATCGAGTCGCGGCTCAACGATCTGCACGACCTCGTCTCGACGGGCTCCGGGGGTTCTTCGCGAGCCAGTGCGAACGGTTCGACTTCGACCTCGAACGAGCAGGACGGCGCGAATTCTTCATCCGATAATTCGTCCAACCTTTCAGCCCTTCCGGAGGTTGTCCCCGCTAAGCCGGCGACGATGGGTTGGGAAGCGATCAAAGCCGCAGTCATGGCGGGCGAAAGTATCAACCTGGAGACCATCTCTTATTCTCCGCCACGACACGAAGCGGCCCACGAGCGTGTGATCAGCGAATCGGTCGCTTCCGAATGCTCGGATTCGCCGACGTTGTCGGAACCGCCACTTCCCATCGACTTCGACAGTGCCGATCAACAACAACTCTGCAACGCGATCCGCAGCCGCGACGAATTCATCTCGCTGTTGCTGCGCCGGCTCAGTTCACCCGACGCGAACACCGAGTTCCCCGATTGGGAGCAACTCAACCGCGTCCCCGAAGACTTGCAGCACGAATTGTTTAGCCTGCGCGATCGCCTGAAAGACAAGCTGCGTGTGGCCGAAGTCGATCTGTCGCTGCAACGCGCCAAGCTGGCGCGCGAGGATGCCCGGCTGACAATCAAAGCCAATCAACTCGCGGCGCAGTTGAAGAAACTCGGCCTCGCGCCCGATGAACCCAGCCCCAATGCGGGCGGCACACGCGAAGGCTCAGGAGCGGCACAAGGGCGTCGCTGGCTGCAATTCCTGCAACGGTCCGGCGGCAATGGTTCCGGAACCGATGGGAAATGAACGCTACTTCTCGATGTGATATTCCAGCGTGACGACTGCTTTGACCTTTTTCTCGATCGTGGTCGTGTCGTACTCGCCGCCGTCTGAGACATCCGTCGAATCGACTGGCGTGATCTGGAAGACTCCTTGCGACGCCGAGTTCAACGCACCGACTTTGCCACGACTGTTCTCGGCGAGCGCCTTCGCGCGGTCGTAAGCATTCTTCGTCGCGTTCCCCAACAGTTCGAGTTTCAATTGCTCCAAGCCCGCAAAGATGAACTCGGGACGATGGCTTTGAATATCGAGCCCCTCTTTGATGAGCTCCGTAATGCTCTTGGAAACGGTCTCCACCAGCCGCACATCTTTGGACTTGATCTCGACCGACTGGTTGAGCACATAGCCGAAGACTTCGTTGGAAGTCCGACCGTTCTCGTCCTTCTTGAACACGGTCTCCGTGGAGACGGCGGAGTATGTGCAGTCGGACTCCGGAACCTTGGCGTCGCTGAGAAACTTCTTGACGACATCCCGCTGCACTTCGAGTTCCGCGTATCCCTCTTTGAGCGTTGTCGAACGCCGCGTCCAAGTGGCGTTCCAACGAGCCGAGTCGGAAGTGATGGCTTTCTCGGCGATCCCTTTTACCTTGATGGTGTTTTGGTGTTTGAAGCTGACGATCGCCGACGACAACAAATGCGCGGAATACGTGAAGCCCAAGGCCAGCGTGGCTCCCAACAGAAACATGGCCAAGCGGCTGCCGGAGATACTCGAAACGTATTGATTCATGACAATTCTTCCGTGAATAGAGCCCGCGTCGCGCTCGTAGTGACCCGATTTATCGGGTCGAGCGCAGGGATTATCAGGTCAAGCGTAAAGACCCCATCAATGGGGTCACGACAAGCGAAGACACAAAGCAGGTTTTAGACCAGCCCCGGATTCCCAGGGAGACGACTTTTCGCCGAATCCTCGTCTCTCGCGGCGAGACTTGACCATCGGATTGAACCGCTCCCAAGATGCTTCCGCGTTTGATCGACGATACACACTCGCGGAGCTTGCCATGATGAGATCACAGTTACGCCTCGGCCTGTTGAGCCTGTTCGCTGTCTGCGGATCGGGATGTGAATTGAAACCAGACACGTCGCCTCCGCCGCCTCCCCCGATCGTTGTTGCCGAAACGACGCCCGATTCCACCTCCTCCAGCAAAGAAGCCGACATGAATTCCTCCGCCCGCGTTTTCCGTGAAAGACTCAATGACGAAGTCGATGGCAAGCAACTCGAGCAATTCGAGCTCGTGAATGAGAACGGCTTGCGAGTCGTTGTGCTCAACTTGGGCGGAATACTCGCGTCCGTCGAGACGCCGGATCGCAACGGAAAACTCGACAACATCGTCTGCGGCTTCTCGCCCAACAACGAAAAGTTCCTGAAGAACCCGCCGTACTTCGGAGCCATCTGCGGCCGCTACAGCAATCGGATCGCCAAAGGGAAATTCACGCTCGACGGGACCGAGTACACGCTCGCCAAGAACAACAACAACGCGAATCATCTGCACGGCGGTGTGAAGGGCTTCGACAAATACATCTGGGACGCCGTACCGATTCAAGGCGTCGATTTCGCTGGCGTGAAGTTGACGCTCGTCAGCCCCGATGGGGACGAAGGCTATCCCGGCACGCTGACCTCGATCGTGACCTACAAGCTGACTGACAAGAACGAACTGCGCATCGAGTATTCCGCAACCACCGACAAAGCCACGCCGCTGAACCTCACGAACCACGCCTACTGGAACCTAAAAGGCGCGCGGGCCGAGAGCGGCACGGTGCTCGATCACGTCGTGCGCTTGAATTGCGACAGCTACGTCGCCGTCGATGACGAATCGATCCCGACGGGCAAGCTCACCGCCGTCAAAGACGACCGTCCGATGGACTTCACGAAACCGAAACCAATCGGTCTCGACCTCGAACTCCTGAAAAACGACCCGCAAGGCTACGACCACTGCTGGGTCATCAACGGCGGAGGCGATTCGACCAAAGCCCCGGTCCTCGCCGCCGAAGTCCACGAAGAAGTCTCCGGCCGCGTGATGCGCGTCTTCACGACCGAACCCGGCGTGCAGTTCTACACCGGCAACTATCTCCCCGGCACACCCGACGTGAACGGCTTCGCCAAGCACGGCGGCTTCTGTCTGGAAACCCAAAAGTTCCCGGACTCACCCAACCAACCGTCGTTCCCGTCCTGCATCCTGAAGCCCGGCGAAACCTATCGGCAGGTGACAGTGCATGAGTTCGGAGTTGAGTGATTCAAGATTTTCAAAGCATTTGGATATTGGAACCTTCTCGCTCATACCAGCCGTGTGAGCGACTGGACTCGAATGGCTGACAGAAAAATGGGGACAGAAAAAAGTCCAAGTGATTCCTTTTGCGACCGGACGCAGACGAAAGGTGATTGCTCAGTTTTTCTGTCCCCATTTTTCTGTCGGCTCTCTTCTGATCGAAAACAGTTTTGTCGGCTTCCGCAAGAAGTCTCGAACTTTGAGGAGGTTTTATGAATGCGATGACCCTTGAGCTCAAACACCGAATTGACCATCTGGAAGGTGAAGTCGCACGATTAAAGCCGTTGGCAGAACAAACCGCCGATCTTCGTGATCGGATCGACGCGCTGACCAAGATTCTGCTCCAGAAGGATATCGTGTCTGCGGAAGAAACCGCCGCGATGTTGCTGGCTCGGAGAGGGCGGCGGCGTAAGAACGTTGCGTTCGCGCAATCAGGTTGACGTTGGCTGACGGACTGAAAACGAGGTTGCTCAGGCATCGGGATCGCACATGGCCGTTCTCAACGCCACCGAGGTTCGTGTGAAGCTCGATCTCGACTTCCACGAGGATGAGGTTCGCTTCGTGTTTCCCGATCCGACACGAGATTGGGACTGCTTGAACATCGCCAGGAGCAACGAGCCAATAACGACTCCGCTCGGAAGTTCTCATCTTTGGATCAGTCGTCGGATGCCCGTCCATTCCGGTGGCTCCGGAATCGAGAGCCTCTTGTTGCAGCGAAACGAAGTTTCCATAGTGTTTACACCAGAGTTGGCTGAATCCTTGGAGTTGGAGCGAGAAGTGTCGATCGTCTTCGACTCAGACCAGAAAACGTTTCAACAACTTCGCTTCGCGTTGAGTCGATTTTTTCAGGGTTCCAGCCAATACAGCGACCAATCAAAAGGTCAATGAGTCATGCGGTCTCTTGGGTTCATCACGTTGCTGTTCGTCGCGGTCGTTTCGGCGGATGAGACTCTCACCGAACCGCCGATCACGGACTCGGATCGAGGTCACTGGGCGTTTCAACCGCTCCGCCGACCAACTCCGCCAGGCGTGCAGAACGCAAGTTGGTGTCGCACGGCGATTGACCGGTTCATTTTCGCTCGGCTCGAAAAGGAAAAGCTGTCTCCGGCGGGTGAGGCCGATCGAGCGACTCTGTTGCGGCGGGTCTGCTTTGATCTGACGGGGTTGCCGCCAAGTCTGGAGCTTCAGGACGAAGTCTTCGCCGACGAGTCACCCGATTGGTACGAGCGGTTGGTCGACAAACTGCTCGCGTCGCCGAGTTACGGGGAGCGGTGGGCGCAGCACTGGCTCGATGTCGCTCGCTTCGCGGAGACCGACGGGTTCGAGCACGATCATGTGCGGCCGAACGCTTGGCGGTTTCGCGATTGGGTGATCGACGCTCACAACCGCGACCTGCAGCTCAACGAGTTCATCGCCATGCAGCTTGCCGGCGACGAACTGCGGCCCGGCGACGAGTCCGCGCTGATCGCGACCGGCTTCCTCTTCTGCGGCCCGGACATGCCCGACATCAACCTGCAAGAAGAGCGGCGGCACACGTTCCTCAACGACATGACCGGGACAGTCGGTTCGGTGTTCCTCGGCCTGCAGATGGGCTGCGCGGCGTGCCACGACCACAAGTACGACCCGATCAGCCAAGCCGACTTCTATCGCCTGCGAGCATGCTTCGATGTCGAACCGCTGTTCGAGACACATCCGCAGCTCGGCCAGGTAATGCGTGAGAAGTCGGCGAAGATTCCTGTGAGCCGCTTGATGGAACGCGGCGACTTCCGCCGCCCCGGCCCGATCGTGCAGCCGGCGTTTCCGCGCATTGCAATCCTGCCGAATGAAAAAGCTCGGGAGGGCGAGGCTCCCGCCGAGCCGCGATCGGCCATAACACTCGGCTCGGCGGGAGCCTCGCCCTCCCAGAATCTCGCCCCTCAGAGCAGCGGTCGCCGCACGTCGCTCGCGAACTGGCTGACTCGCGCGGACAACCCACTGGCGACGCGAGTGCTCGTCAATCGCATCTGGCAGGGCCACTTCGGCACTGGCTTGGTTGCGTCGTCGAGTGACTTCGGAGTGATGGGCAACGATCCAACGCATCCGGAATTGCTGGATTGGCTGGCGACCGAATTGCCGCGGCTCAATTGGAGCCGCAAGCGGCTGCATCGGTTGATCGTGACGTCGAGCGTCTATCGGCAGGCGTCCGCAGTTGTAGATCGGACGCCTACGTCCGATCGCCCGGACGTAGGCGTCCGGGCTACGGAGTCTCTGCTCGCACACTTCCCCCGCCGCCGCCTCGACGGCGAAGCGATCCGCGATGCACTGCTCGCCGCCAGCGGAGAACTCAATCGTCAACCGGGCGGACCTGGCTTCCGACCGCCACTACCCGACGAACTCGTCCGCACGTTGCTCAAGAGCCAATGGCCGGTCACGCCGGAGGTCGAGCAACATCGGCGTCGCAGCGTATATCTCTTCGCACGCCGCAATCTGCGATATCCGCTCTTCGAGGCATTCGACAAACCGGACAGCAATGCCAGTTGCCCACGTCGCAATGTCTCGACGATCGCGCCGCAGGCGCTGCTGCTGCTCAACGCAGACGATTCGGTCGTGGCTGCTCGGCGACTGGCTGAGCGTATCGAAAAACAAACTGGCTCTGACCGTCGCGCGGCCGTCGAACTGGTCTATCGGCAGATTCTCAATCGCCAGCCGACCGTTGAAGATGTTCGCGACGCCAATCAGTTTCTAACCTCCGATTCAGCGCTGGCCGATCTCTGCCTCGCGCTGTTTAATCTCAATGAGTTCGTCTATCTCGATTAGTTAGGCCACTTCAAACGCCATGCGCATTCGAGCATACATTGGGACTTTGTGCGGCATCGGAGTCGGAGTGCTTGCTGTCGTCATCTGGATGCTGACGTTCCAGCCGCATGGCGGCGTCGAGTTATCCCGGTATCTTTTTCCTTTGAGTGCCACTGTGCTGGGGCACATGTATCCGCAGCAGTCTATTCCAGTGCCTCTTTGGTATGTCGTCGCTTTGCTTCAGTGGCTTGGCGTTGGAGCCCTTGTGGATTTACTGCGGAGAGTTTTTCGGAGAGAGTCACGTCATAAAGACGCGGCCTAACCATGCGCTGCAGCGAACGGCGGTGGGCCGTCACGGTACGGCTCACAATTCAGAAAGGTATTCCAACGGATCATGTACGACCGCCAGCAACTGATTGACCTGTTCCACAAACGAGCCCTCAAGTTCGGCGACTTCACGCTCGCCAGCGGCAAGAAGTCGAGCTACTACCTCGACGGCAAGCAGATCACGCTGCACTCAGAGGGACTGCGGCTGGTCAGCGAAGGACTGCTCGACCTGCTGGCCGATGTCTCGTTCGACGCCATCGGCGGCATGTCGATCGGAGCCGATCCAATCGTCGGCGGAGTGCTCGTTGCCGCGGCAGCTCGCGGGCGGGACATGTGCGGCTTCCTCGTCCGCAAAGAACCGAAGGGTCACGGCACGAACAAGTACGTCGAAGGCCCCGTCGTCCCCGGCATGAAAGTGGTCATCATCGACGACGTCGTCACCACTGGCGGCAGCGCGCTGCAATCGGTCGATCGCATCGTCGAGTTCGGCTGCGAGGTCGTCCAAGTCGTCGGCATCGTCGACCGCATGGAAGGGGGAGCGAAGAACTTCGCCGAGCGTCACCTCCCGTTCCGCTCGCTGCTGTCGATCACAGACTTCGGGATCTCGCCGCCGAGCTCATGATCGTAGCCGCACTCGCCAGAGTGCGGGGATTCCGCGTTCTGGCGAACGCGGCTACGTCGAGCGAATCGTTTGCCATCCGGCACCATCAACGCTGGCCAGTGCCGCCAGATTGACTCGCAACGTTTGTAGCCCGTCGTCGATCGAGCAAGCCGGGGCCGACGACTCTTCGATCGCGGTTAAGAACTGATTGGCTTGCCTCACGAATAGCGTGTCCCGTTCCAGTGGAGCAATCGTGTCATCGTGCCACACGCTAGAAGGTGCGAGCATTGTTCGCAGACGGTTCTCGTGCGACTCCCAGCGAATCGTGCCACGCTCGCAAACGACGGTCAGCGAAAACTCGTTGGGGGCTTGATGCTGATTGAGACTGTAGCTGGCCATCGTACTCCCGTGCCGAGCGAGCAGATGCACGGTGTCTTCGACGGCGACCCCTTCGAGCACTTGATGAGCGGCATCCGCGACCAATCGTTCCACCGGACCGAGCAGCCATTCGCCCGCATTGATGACGTGCGTGAGCGCGTCCTGGATCGCTCCGCCACCCGTTGCGCGGTCTTTGTAGTAAATGTCTCGATAAGCGGGACGATACGTTGGGAAGTGCTGACCACTGACGGCGATCAGTTCGACTGGCCGGCCGAAACGTCCCTCTTGAATCGCCGCTCGCATCGCGGTCAGCAGCGGATGGCTGCGATAAACATAGGCGACTCCGGCGGTCAGTCCACGTTCACGCACGACGGTTTGCAAACGATCGATCCCAGACAGCGATGTGCTGAGCGGCTTCTCGATCAACAGGTGAACGCCACGCTCGGCAAGTTGCGTGGCGATCTCGATATGCAGATGTGCGGGCACCGCAACGACTGCGACGGTCGGCTGTGTGGCCAGCGATTCCTCAAGAGTGGCAAAGCCGCGCACGCTGTATCGTTCGGCAATCGTCTGACGCAGCGACGGATTGATCTCGACGAAGACAGCCTCAACTCGGCCGGTCGTCAGAAAGCAGCGCAGGTGCCGCTCGCCGATCGAGCCGACTCCGACGACGAGCAGTTTGTGAAGCAGGTTGGGCATTTCGTTTCAATTGACCTCAGGGACAGAGGAGCCCGACGAATCGAAAGAGACGACGAATAGAACTCATTCGTCGTCTCCTTCGATTCGTCGGGCTCTTTCTCAATTCGCACGTTCGCAGGTCACCCCCAGCGGAGCGAATTTTTTCTGAATGTCTTCGAGTCCATTCTTCACGAGCAGAATGTCCGCGCTGTGGCAGAGGAATCGACCGCCCAGGCTCAGCACCTCTTGAGCGTGTTCGATGTTGAAGATCGGCATCCCCCAGTTCTTGCCATGCTTCTGCACGGCCGCCGAGACCTTGCGCATCGCGTCTTTGATCAACTCGTGATTCATCTGCCCCGGAATGCCGCTGAGGATGCTGAAGTCGCCGGGACCAAAGAAGACGATATCCACGCCGGGCACCGCAGCGATCTCATCTACCTGAGCCAGAGCGCTAGGGTCTTCGATCTGAATGACGATAAAGGTCTGCTCATTGGCCGCCTTGAGATAATCCACCAGCGGCATCATGCAGTACGGGTTATCGGGGTTGGCCGCATCGATCCCGCGCTGACCGAGCGGAGCGAACTTCGACCAGCGGACGACCTCACGAGCCTCAGCCGCGTTATCGCAACGCGGATACATGATGCCGGTCGCCCCCGCTTCGAGGATGCGCCCCATCCGCATGAACTCCCCTTTGGCCGGCCGCACCATGACGTCGGATGTCCCCACGCGAGCCGCTCGCAACAGCGTGTTCGCCGTCTCGACGCTGTGATGATGGTGCTCCAGGTCGAGCCAAATTCCATCGAAGCCCATCAGGCTCGTCATCTCGTAGAGAGACGGATCGGAGTAATGCAGACTCGTGAGCAGGACAGGTTGATTCTTGCTGAGCTTGGCTTTAATTCGGCTGTTTCGCATGGTGGGTGACGTTCGTCTTTTGAGTGGTAGGAATGTTAAGGGAACAATTGACAGTTCATTGTCTGCGTCGCGGAATCATCCAAGTCCGTAAAACGATCACGAGTCGATCCTCCTCCGAAACCTGACATTCGACACCGATCAGTCCTTCCGAAACACATCGCAAAGACTCGTCTTCTCGCGACTCTCCAATTCGTGCTGCGTTCGCTCTGAGGTGCTTGTCCAAGCGGGCGACAATGTCGGTCAACTCCCGACGGTTTTCTGATTTCGCGCTGGTCCACATGTCAGCCAACTGATCTTGTGCGTGGTTTGACCAAGTGACCGTGAACATCAAAGGCTCCGCAGGTGCTCGAGCACTTCTTCTGTTGTGTGGCGCGGCCCGGAAAGGATTCTCTGGAGTTCTTCATCGCTGAGTGGAGGGGGCATCCAATTGGGCGTGTGTGATCGCGGCAACGAAGGCACATAAAGACCGACGACGGTCCCCGATTCATCCACGAATTCTGCCCCGTCGGTGGCTTGCTGCATTTTGTCCAGCATCGATCGGTCAACCACAATTTGAGTCATGTGAGTCTCTCCCGTCATTAAGCCTCGGTCACTTCCATCACCACCGCCACGCTATCGTCTTTCGCAACCGTTGGGAATGTGTGCAACACGATGACGACGCCAGTGTAGCGGGACTCAATTCGCTCGACACGTTGGCCGAGCGCGTCGCAGACAGTCCCGAGGAGATCACCGATATGGACTCGCTGGCCAAGAGCAACAACAGGCTCAAAGAACCCATCGCACGGCGACGGGTGGTTGATCTGCATGTGTCCCGCTCCAGGGCGATGGTCTTCGACCACCAGCGGCGGACGTGGGATGTCCGGAGTACCGTCGAGCAGTCCGAGTTCGATCATCACATTGCGACAACCACGCACATAGTCGTCGATGCCCACAGGCTCACACCGTCCCCCGCCGAGGTACTCGCAATAAATCGCCGGCACGTTGGCATCGCGCGCGACCGACAGCGACCGGCCATCCAAGTTCGGATCGGTGCCCCACACGACGTCCAACCCGAAGACTTGAGCCATCCGCCGCTGCACGGCCAACACGTTTGGATCAGCGTGCAGCGTGTAACCACTCAGTGGCAAGACCGTGTAGGCAGTCCCGCCGGTGTGCAAGTCGATGTAGTAGTCCGCCGACCGAATCAGTTGTGAAAGCGCGAACGCAACTTGCTCGGTGAGGCTGCCGTCATTGTGGCCGGGGCATGTCCGAGCCAAGTCCTTTCCGTCTTCGCCAGCGCGGCGTCCCATTTGAAATGCGGACTCATTGACGACTGGCACCAGTGTCAGCTTGCCGCGCAGGTGTTGCGGATCAATCTCTTTCATCATCCGGCGCACGGCCGCCATCGGCTCGAATTCATCGCCATGCACGCCGGCCGTGATCAACAGCTTCGGTCCCGGTTGATGTCCGTGGATTTCAAACGTCTTGAGTTCCATCACAACTCCAACTTCTTGCTCATCGGGGCTGACGATTGTTCGCCATCAGCGATAGCAGTTCAAAGGCGAGATTCGCCGCCAGGATCGCGGTGATGTGTTGAGGATCATACGGCGGAGCGACTTCCACCACGTCGGCTCCAACAAGATTCAGGCCCGATAATCCACGTAGCAGTCGCAGCATCTGATGGCTCGTGAACCCACCGACTTCCGGAGTCCCCGTGCCAGGAGCAAACGCCGGATCAACCGCGTCTATGTCGAGCGTGACGTACAACGGACGAGGACCAACACGCTGCCGCACCTCCGTGAGGATCGTCGGCACACCGAGGTCTGCTACTTCGTCAAACGTCATCATGCGAGCGCCGAGCTGACGCGCGTCCGCGTAGTCCTGAGGCCCCCCCGTCGGACCGCGAATGCCGATTTGCAGGTACGCCTCGGTGTCGATCAGTTGCTCTTCAATCGCGCGACGAAACGGAGTCCCGTGGCTGTATTTGTACGTCGGGTATTCCTCATCCCAAGTGTCGGGATGCGCGTCGAAATGGACGACCGCCAGCGGTCCATGTTTCTTATGGTGGGCTCGCAGCAGCGGCAGGCTGATGGAGTGATCTCCCCCCAATGTGATGAGCTGCGAACCGGCGTGCAGAATCGTCGACGCCGCGAGTTCGATCGCGCGATGCGTCGCGCCGACATCGACAGGGATCACATCGACATCGCCGTAGTCGATGACGTTGAGTACCTCGAACGGCGCAACCTGCTGCGCATTGTTGTAGCCCCACAGCAGCAACGATTGCTCACGAATCGCTCGCGGCCCGAAGCGAGCTCCGCTGCGATACGACGTCGAGCTGTCATAAGGGACGCCCAGAATCGTGACATCCACGCCCGCCAACACACGCGTATGCGGCTGACGCCCGAACGTCGCGATCCCTTGGTAGGGCTGAGCAATAAAAGGTGAGCCAGTCGTGGCCATCGCGGAATTCCACAAACCCCACCGGCCTTGTGCCGGTGGCTCGCGGGCCTTTGCACTACGAGTTCTTTCCAAGGCGTAGTGCAAAGGCCCGTGAGCCACCGAGGCAAGCTCGGTGGGGTTGATTCCAGAAGGACTATTCCAAATACGTCGAACCGTTCACGGCTTGCTCGTACTGCTTCACAGCGGACTCGGCGCGGACTTGGTCGAGTCGCCCGCTGGCGACTTCTCCGGTGATCTGCCGCTGAAAGTTTTCGAGACACTGCTGTTTGTCGTACTTCGCGAAGCTGAGCATGTCGGCGATGCGGCTGCCGGCGATCAGCTTCGTGATGTGATAGCTCCCGCCGGTGTCGATCACGACCTGAGCTTCCGTCGGGAGACCGAACAGGTTGTGAAAGTTCCCCATGACCTCTTGATACGCGCCGGTCAGGAACAGCGCGACGAAGTACGGCTGCTGGTCGTCGAACTTGTGCAGCTCCAGCACCTGCTTCACATCCTTGAGATCCACAAAGCGATCGATGCAGCCGTCGGAATCGCAGGTCACATCGGCCAGCGTGGCGAAGTCGGTCGGAAGTTCGTTCAGCCGGTGAATCGGCATGATTGGAAAGAGCTGATTGATCGCAAACGAATCGGGAGCCGAACGAAAGACCGAGAAGTTGCAGAGATACTTCGCCGCGAGAATCCGTTTGAGTTCGTCGAACTCCGGCTCATCGGCGTCCGCCTGATGGGCCAGTTGCGAAGCCTTGGCACAAATCTCCCAGAACAGCACTTCCCCTTTCGCGCGGTCTTCCAGGCTGACGAGACCGAGATTGAATTGCGTGTGCAACTCGTCCTTCTGGTCGAGCGCGTCGTGGTAGTACTCGCGATAGTTCTTGCTGTTGACGCCGTCGAGCAGCGACTTGAGTTCGTAGATGACCTGCGGATCGTCGTCATCGACGGCGGCCATTGGGATGTCGTCGGCAAAGGTTTCGATCTCGTCGCGGATCTGCGTGACGAACAGCGTGTGATACGCGGTCATCACTCGGCCGCTTTCGGTGACGAGATGCGGGTGCGGCACTTGCTCGTCGTCGCAGACCGACTTGATCGTATAGACGACGTTGTTGGCGAACTCTTCAATCGAGTAATTGACCGAGCCTTCAAACGTCGTCTTCGAACCGTCGTAATCGACACCCAGCCCTCCACCGATGTCGAGGTATTCCACCTCGATCTGCATCTGCCGAATTTTGGCGTACACGCGAGCCGCCTCTTTCATCGCGTTCTTCACGCGCTTCACGTCGGTGATTTGCGATCCGATATGAAAGTGCAGCAGCTTCAGCGAACTGATCTTGTTGGCCACTCGCAGCAGCCGCACGCATTCGAGAATCTCAGACGTGGTGAGCCCGAACTTCGCCGACTCACCGCCGGACGACGCCCACTTGCCGGAGCCCTTCGAGTACAGCTTGGCTCGCAATCCGATCCACGGTAGCGCGCCGGTCTCTTCAGCCAGCTTCAACGCCAGCTTCAGTTCATTGAGCTTCTCGATCACGATGACCACACACTTGCCTGACTGCACACCCAACAAGGCCAGCCGCAAGAACGTCTCGTCTTTGAAGCCATTGCAAACCAGCAAACTGTCGGCCGGCTGTTCGAGCGACAACGCGGCATACAACTCCGCCTTCGATCCGCACTCGACGCCGACAGCCTGCCGCCTGCCCTCGCGCAGGAATTCCTCGACCACTTCGCGGCGCGGGTTGACCTTCATCGGAAAGACCGGGAAGTGCCCGCCGGTGTACTCGAACTGTTTCGCGGCTGACTCGTACGCCAAGCAGAGACGTTGCAACTGAGCCCCCAGGATCTGCGGGAACCTGAGCAGAAACGGCGGCGTGAGCTTACGCTGATCGATCAGTTCGCGCACCAGTTCAAAAACATCCGCCGTGCGAGCGTCCCCCTTCTCGGGGTGGACCGCTAAATGCCCGCCGCGATTGATCGAGAAGTAACCCGCTCCCCAGTTTTCTAAGCCGTAGATGCGCAGGACGTCGTCGACCGTGGCAGTGTTCATACCGTGAACTTTCCGAGCGAGTGTCAGACACATCTCGTGGATGCGTTGGAAATCCTCGACGGTGCAAAAAGAAAAACGTCGTTCGCCGTGATCAC
>CAMDPX010000080.1 GCA_945905295.1 Planctomyces sp. SH-PL62
CAAATTTCAAAATTGCCTAGGCAATTTTGAAATTTGAACACCCGACCCCAGTTTGCGCAGATTGTTACCGAATGACGATTCGGCTGCTAATGAGGGCGTCTCGCTCGTCGGTCACGGTGACGAACCACACCGTTGCTTCGGCCGGCGCGGGATCGGCAGTGATCTTGTCGCCGTCAATCGTGGCGATGGTCGTCTTCCAAGTCCGCTTGTTGATGGCGTCACCATCGGTCGTGTAATGCAGTGCGGCTTGTTTCAGCTTCGTTGCCGATTGAACGGTGACTCGCACGCGGCCGTTTTCGATTTGCGGATCGCTCAGGCTGGGCAACGCCGCGCCTCGGCCGAGACGATGGTCGATGAAGAGGCCGATCTCTGGTGGTGCCCATCCTGGCGGATGTCCGTGAGGCAGGTTGACGCTGACTCGCAACTGCTTCGTCGCCGGCACGGTATCAAAACTCTTCATGTAGCTGTCGAGCGGGTATGCAAAATCGTTCGTCCCGTTGACGAACAGGATCGGCATCGAGACCGCCGGCAGATATTTCGAGGGATCCCACAACGTGACCCACCGCTGGCGTTGCTCGGCCGACATTTTTTCAAACCGCGGAAGCCAGACACTGTTGTCGTGCAGGAAGCCACAGCCATAGACCGGCACGGCGGCTTTGAAACGACTATCAATTCCAGCCACGATGCAGGTCAGATAGCCGCCCCAACTGATGCCAGTCACGGCGGTCCGCTCGGCATCGACTTCGGGAAAGCTGCGGATCAACGAGTGAGCGCGGATCGCCGCCGCGACGGCGTGATACGACCATTGCTCGGTGGGTGGCTTGTCGATGCTGCCGAACTTCTCGTCGTCCCCTTGGTTCGGCCCACCGTCCGGCAACCGCGTGCGGTTACTGGGTTGATGAGCATTCTGCCCCTCGTGAGGACGATGTCCCGCCAAGTCCATCGCGATCGCCGCGTAACCCCGTTTCGCCCACAGCTCGGCCCATTCGCGAAACGCCGTGCCGCCGCCCCCATGAATGAGCACGACCGCCGGATATTTCTCGTCCCGCTTCGCGGTTTCCGAGAGCGTGGCCGGTGTCGCGTAGTAGGCGAAGACGCGCGTCGCTTTTCCGCCGTAAGGCTCGCTCGAATAGAAGAGCGAGCGCACGCTGCTCTTCTCATCGACCCACTCGAACTTGGGTGGTTCACTGAGTTGTTTCAAATCCCAAGGCGTCGTCTCCGGTAGCCGAGCCGATCGGACGATTGCATCCGCCGCCGCAGCACACAGCGGCACCGAGAGGAACAACACACAGAAGACCGAGAGCTTCAATCGCCATCGCATCATGAATCCACCTTTGTTGGCGTGGCATCAACGATCTGGCTATCGTTTTCCACAACATCAGGAGAAGACCGAATGACCGCGGCCAGATTGTCATACTTGATCGACGGCAAACTCATAGATCAACCGCTGAAGGGGGAGGACGTCACCATCGGCCGTTCGCCGCAGATGGGACTGAGCATTCCCGAATCCGTTCCCGGCATCTCGCGGCATCATGCCACGATTCAAAAGCGCGGCCTCACCTGGTGGCTGGTCGATAACAACAGCCGCAACGGTTCATTCATCAATCAGACTCGCGTGACCGAGGCGGAGTTGCATCACACCGATGTGATTCATCTCGGCCCGTTCGAGATTCAATTTCTCGCGCCAGCGCCCGTCAAGGCGACGTGGACCGCTTCGATGATGGGATCGCTGGCAGAGCCCAATGTTGAGTTCGCAGATCGCGATCCTTCGCTCGTCAGCCGCACGATTGACCTGGCCAGTTTTCGGGCCGGCCAGCCGATCGACAATGCTGCACCGCTGCCGCTCTTTACGACGTCGAGACCCGCAAAGGTTGCACCCACGACCGAACCGCAGTCCGGCAACCGACTGGCCGATCAAGCCTGGGCCATCGAGCTGTTCAGCGAAGTCGGCCGAGCGTTGCAGGTCAGCACCGACCTCGACGAGATGTTTGAAACTTTGCTGACGTTGTTATTCAGCCAAGTTCCGGCGGAGCGAGCTTTTGTCGGTCTGATCGACTCCGCAACCGGCGAAGTTCTGCCGCGCATGACCCGTTTGGCCGAGGGGCTGATGGGACAATCGTTTCAACTCAGTCGCACGATCCTGCGCAACGCGATCGATTCGAAACAGGCCCTGCTGGTGGAAGACACGATGGAAGACTCGCGCTTTCAAGAAGCGTTGAGCATCCGCCAGACGTCGATCTGTTCGGCGATCTGCGTGCCGCTGTATCGCGACGGGCATGTGGACGGCGTGCTTTACATCGACACTCGTGAAAAGGAGGCTCCGCTAACTTCGCACCACTTGGAGATTGCGACGGCGCTGGCCCTGTTCACCGCAGTTGCGGTCGAGCAATTCCGTCTCCGAGAAAAGGCGATTGCCGAGCAACGCCTGCGTCAAAGCCTGGCGCGATACAGCTCACCCGCTGTCGTTGATCGCATCCTGCAAGCGGGCGATGCCGGGCAAATGATCGCTGACAAAGAAGTCGTGACCGTTCTGTTTTCCGACCTGAAAGGCTTCACGACGATGAGCGAAAAGCTATCTCCGGCGGCGGTCGTGGAGGTTCTCAACGCCATCTTCACCCGCCTGACCGACGCTGTGTTTCGCCAGCAAGGGACGCTCGACAAATTCATGGGTGACGGCATGCTGGCGTTCTTCGGTGCCCCGCTGCGTCTGCTCGACCACCCGCTGCGCGCGGTTCGAGCCGCTTGGGAGATGCTCACCGCAGTTGCCGAGTTCAATCAGTCGAACCCGAATGCCGAACCCATTGGGATTCGGATTGGCATCAACACGGGGGACGTGATCGTCGGCGACATCGGCAGCATGACGCGCAAGGACTACACCGTGATCGGCGACACGGTGAATGTCGCCAGCCGACTCGAATCGTCGGTCGCCGGCACCAATCAAATCGCCATCGGGCCACAGACCTACGAAGCCGTCCGCCACGAATTCACCTGTGAACCGCTCGAACCCATCCGGCTCAAAGGGAAGACCGAGCTGGTGCAGCCGTACCGAGTCGTCGCCGACAACCGAAGGACTCAGACCGGTCGTTAAGACTCCGCGTCCTGTTGGGAACACGAACGTGACAGGCAGGCAGACAATTGCTCAACCACCTCCGATTGACCACTTTTGAGAAATTGTGGTAGCGTCCGCGCCATCTGAAGTGGGACGTGTCTTGTGGACTAGGAAGTTCAGATGCTGTGTCAGTTCTTAAAGGAGCGTTCTCGCCACGATCGTCGGAATAGCGAGCGGCTGTTGGGGCCATGCGACTGGCCGGTGGCAAAGCTCAGTGGTCGGCGGGGTTGGCCAGTCATCAATGAACTCATCAACGACTCGCAAGACCAGCGCAAGTTCAAGCATCCTGGTCAGTCGCATGTTTCGGACCAGGTTTTCCGGCTTAAATCGATTCATGGTCGTCTGGGACGCTCCCGACATCATGTCTTGAAAATCGACGTCAAAAGGACGGAGTTCGACGGCGTTTCGGAGATTCTGGACGCCGGCGCGGATTGAAGATCGCCTTCGTGAATCGTTGTCCGTTGGAGCATTGTCGTGCGACTTGGCCGGCGACAATGTGTTTGTCGCAAGGAAGCGCGCATGATGAATCTCTACGATCCCCGGCAGCCGCGCGAGCGGCCGCCGATTCAGCTTTCGGTCGTCGTGCCCGTCTATCACGGCGAGGACTGTCTGGAGGAACTCGCGGCCGAACTGGCGCTGGTTCGCGAGCAACTGGAGCAGGGCGGCCTGGTGTCGCTGGTCGAGGCCATTCTGGTGGATGATGGAGCCGTCGATGGATCGGCACGGGTGATGGACGCGCTGTCGCAAAGGTTTCCCTGGATCACCGCCATTCATTTGTCGCGCAACTTTGGGCAGCACTCGGCGACGGTCGCCGGAATTCTGCATTCTTGCGGCGACTGGGTCGCGACCATCGACGAGGACTTGCAGCATCATCCGAAGTTCCTGTTGCCGCTGCTGCGACACACCGTGGAGAACGGCTTTGATCTGGTCTTCGCGAAGCCGATCCATGCGGTCCACGAATCGTTCGTCCGCGATTTCTCCTCCAAAGCGGTGAAGCAAGTCACCAAGCTGATGACTGGCAACGAACACGTCACGAAGTTTAATAGCTTTCGGATGATTCGGGGTCAGATCGCCCGCGCGGCGGCGTCCGTGGCGACCGAGCGAACTTATTTCGATGTTGCCCTGACTTGGTTCACAGATCGCATTGGCCTGTTGCCGCTGCCACTGAAAGATCGCCGCTACGTGGCGCAGCGGACGAGCGGCTACAACCTGTACTCGCTGGCTCGGCACGCGCTGCGGTTGTTGCTGGGCTGCGAACTGAAGGTCTTGCGAGCCGGCGCGCTGGTCGGTTTCGCGACGCTGCTCTTGAGTGCCGTGCTCTCGTGCGTCGTCGTCGTGCAAAAGTTCGTCTACCCAGAAACCGTGGATCTGGCTGGTTGGAGCTCTTTGATCATCGCCGTGCTGTTCTCCGGCGGTCTCCTGGCGTCGCTGCTGGGAGTCTGCCTGGAATACTTGTCAGTCCTGGTGCTGCGGACGCTCGGACGTCCCACGTACTACGTGGTTGACCGCAGCAAAGATGCGCTGCTCTGCTCGGAACTCTCGCGTGAAAAACAGGCGGCGTAGCGGACGCCGTCTCGACGTCCCCTTCAACGTCAGTTGGCCTGCCTCGTCTGGCGTCTCTCTTATGATGTTGCTCCGATCCAACACTGCTCACGAATCCGCCCCTCATTGCGTTGGCGTGCTGGGGCTGGGGCTGATCGGCCGCGCGGTTGTCGAGTCGCTGCAAAAGCGGGGCTACGTCCCAGTTCGCTCGCAAAAGCTGACCTGGGATTCACCGCCACGGCTTCGAGAAGAACTCCGCGAAGTTGGTGACCCGACTCTCGGCGACTCGGCTTGCGAGTTCATCTGGTGCGCCGGCCGAGCGGGCTTTGCGGCAACAGATGCGGAGACCAGCCGCGAACTCGGCACGTTTGAAACAGTCCTGGAATGGGCCGAATCCATTGCTGCGAAATCGGTCGAAAGGCAAGTCGGCTTTTCGATGATGAGTTCCGCCGGCGGACTCTACGAAGGTCAACAGCGAGTCGATGAACAGTCACCGTGTCGACCGTGCCGACCGTATGGCCGGCTGAAACTCCATCAAGAACGTCGGCTGCGCGAGTCGCCCAAGCTGTCGCAGCGGCGGATTTTTCGGCCATCATCTGTCTACGGCTGGCTACGATCCGACCAGCGAAAAGGCTTGATCCCGACGCTCATTCATAACGGTCTGCGAAATCAAGAAACGTCGTTCGACGGCAGCTTCAACACGCTGCGAGATTATGTTTGGGTCGGCGACGTCGCGGAGATTGTCGTTCGCTCGCTGTTCCCCAAGCACGACGACACACCGACCAACTCCACCCGATTCATCGCCAGCGGTCAGCCGAGTTCGATCTTTCAAATCAAACAGTTGGTGGAAGCGACCATCGGCCGGCGACTGCAACTGAAATTCGTCTCGCAAGCGTCGAACGCGCTGGACACCACGTTCTCCGCCAACTGCGTGCGCGACAACGGACCGCTGACCGACATGAGCGTGGCGATCCGACGCATCGCCGCCGACTTCTCCAGCAATGGAGTGTCGCTGGAACTTCGACGCCCCCACATCACCATCAAACGGGAGTGCTTGACATGAACGACAAAGACCGTCGCTACGAATGGGGCGCGTGGCTGGTATGGATCATCCCCGTGATTGTGATTGGCGTCTTGATCAGCCTGGCACGGCACCGTGATGGAACGATCCAAATCTACAACGAGGCGTGCGGCAATTGGTGGGCGCGGCGCGATATCTACACCGGTCGACAAGGCATGAATTATCTGCCGCACTTCACGCTGCTGTTCTCGCCGTTTTACGCGTTGGGGATGCCCCTGTGCAGCATTCTGTGGCGGGTGGTGTCCGTGCTGTGCCTGGCGTGGAGTCTGCGGCGACTAATCGCCATCGTGTCGCCGCAACCGTGCTC
Organism: Planctomyces sp. SH-PL62; assembly: GCA_945905295.1. Lineage (GTDB taxonomy): Bacteria > Planctomycetota > Planctomycetia > Planctomycetales > Planctomycetaceae > SXKJ01. Next base: position 6,040 of record CAMDPX010000080.1, read on the forward strand.
CCGTGACTTCTTTTGGGGATCGCTTTTCGCGATGCCGGTGTGCCTTGGAGCCGTGAAGTTTGGCCAAGCCAACGTGCCTTTCGCAGCAATCACGGTGCTGGCCGTGGTGCTCCTCATGGAGCAGCGATGGAAATCCGCAGGCGCGGCGCTCGTGGCGGCCATTGCGATCAAACCGTTGGGACTGGTGCTCGTCCTGTTGGCGATGTGTGGCTGTCGGCGAGTGATCGTGCCGGTGGTAGTTAGCGGCATCGTGATGTTGCTGGTGCCATTCGCGTTTGCTCCGCCAGAGTACGCTCTGGCGCAGTACACAAGCCTGATCGACAACATGCGAGACTGCTCGCAAGCGGCTGTCGAACATCGCTTCGCGAACCTCAACAGTATTTTCGAAAGGCTGTCGATCAACTTACCGATGCCAGTGGTGAGCGTCATGAATTTGCTGGCCGCTCTGGGGACGCTTGTCGTCTGGCTGTTCGCGGCTCGCCGTTTCGATGAGCCCGAACGTGGCCTGTTGCTGCTGTCGCTGGCAACGGTCTATTTGATGCTCTTCAACCCGATGAACGAGTCCAATAGCTTCGTCATTGTCGCACCGGCAATCACCGCCGTCGCTATTCGCGGCCGACAAACTGCCAGCAATCCAACTTGGACGTGGTCCTTGGCCGTTCTGCTCGTCGCCACCTGGGTTCTGCCCGAAATGATCTATTCCCTCGACCGGCATTCACGACTGTGGGGGAAGCCGTTGCTGGCGGGGATCGGCTTCCTTGTGGTGATGGTGGCACGAACCCGCGAACTCATGCGAGCAAACGCTTCTGGAGCACTCCCTCCAGAGAGCCTGCACTCTGGCATTCAGCCGCAAGGGTGTTGCCGTTGATCGCCAGCAGGTCGCAGTTTCAGGGGGCGAGTTCTCGCCGACAGGTGCCGCGCGTTTCGGATTCGAGGATTCTTCGTTGTCGAGTTGATCCCATCAAAACTGACAATCGATAAACGCCTTGCCGGTAATCGGACGAATCAACAGCGCCAATGAAAGCACCATCGCATAGCCGCTTTCCAACATCGGAGCCGGCATTTGCTTTGCGAGCGTTCTCCGCCATCCAGCTCCGACCAACAGACGGCACACCATCAAGACGGCCTTCAGGACGAGCAAACATTGCTTCGAGCACGTTCCGTCCATGCCGAACTGTGTGTGGCACGACCAGCCTCTCGAAGAACATCGCCGCTGCCGAAAACGTGGTCGCCCGGCACCAATCAAATTGCCATCGGGCCACAGATCCACGAAGCCGTCCGCCATGAATTCACCTGCGAACCGCTCGAACCCCAATTCACCGTGCCGGAAGCTATTGACGTTGATCCATCGGCCGTTGGCTGAGCCGGGGTGCATTGCTGAGGCTGGCGGCAAAGGTGTCGAGAAACTCGTGGCAGAATCGCTGTGTGAAACGTGTGGCTCCGTCGGCGAGCAGATGATGCCCGTCCCAAAAATCTTGTTTCGCGCTCCACTCGGTGGCATCGAGCACAGGCACACCACAATCCTGAGTAATCGCCGCCAGGTAGTCGCTGAGCAGCAGCTTGCGCCGCCGTGTGTCCGTGGCTCCATTCATGGCTCGCGCGACGCCGTAATCCAAAGTGCTCGACACGGCGATGATCGCTGCCAGCCAATGATTCCAACTGGCATAAAAGAAGAAGCTTGCCGCCAACAGCAAATGGACTCGGGCGCGTTGCCAAGGCATCGCCCAATAGACGGCAAACGCCAGCACGAAGAACAGCAAATACTGCTGCGATCAAAAAAGCATGCCGAGTCTCACATTCAGGCAGCGCGTTGTTTTGCGACCTCGGACAGTGAAATCCCCTTCGGGTGGGTGGTCATGAGACGAATCGCTTCCTGCCATTCCGCCTCTTGGCCGGACCAATCGGCCGCGCGGAGGGGACGTCGATAGATCGTGCCATCCCTCACGGCAAGATTCATCACCTGACGCCAAGTGCGATTCAGGAATCGTCGCAAACGGCGAACGGTGAAATGGTCGCTGTGCATCAGATCTAGCCCAGGCAACAACCCATACCATTTTTGGATCAGACGCTCGGCCTGCATACGGCTCACTCCGAGTTGTTCGAATTGGTTCGACAGACTCGTCCGAAACTGCTGCTCCAATTTCGCGGCTCGGCTCGGATCTGACACCTTCGGTGTCCCCGCAAAGTTCGAGTCATGTTCCTCGTGTAAGTAGTAGATTTCTGGAAGAACCTTGACCCGTCCCCGCATCACACTGAGTTGCGAAAGCATGATCTCGGGAAAGAAATGCGAATACGCGCAATCAATACTGGTCGTGGTGGTTTGGAAATTGTCTCGTAAAGTCGCCGTCCGGTTGACCCCATAGAAGGTCGTGAAATTAAACCGAAACATCTTCCGGCAGCGTGCGATGGCATCATCGTCGTCTAATGAGTACCCGGCCGTGGCATAGGGTGGTTTTCCAGGACGATTGACGATGGCCATGATCCCTTGAGCGACAGAGTAGTCAGGATGGCTTTCCAGGAATTGGACGCAGTGCTGCAAGGCGCGCGGCAACAAGCAGTCGTCATCCGCGCAGATAACGGTCAAGGGAGTGTCGATCATCTGGAGTGTTTGAGAAATCTTGCTGACGACATCCACATCGCTGTGGCGGTAAGTGATCTTGAGCGATCCGCGCACTCGGTGAATCACGGCCAGATTTTCCGCTGCGGCGTCTGGGTGACTGGAATCGGCGACGAAGAATGAGCAAGGCAACGGAAACTGCTCATAGAATTGAAACAGGCGACGCAGAAAATGGGGACGGTTATAGGTCGGAATCAGACATGTGAGTCGATCGCGGGACATCGGTGAGACTCCAGTCGGTTGGACGAAATTAGGCGGCGAATTGAAGGCGATTCGCGGCGAAGGCCGTGATGATGTTGCGCAGTTCCTGACACACAAATTCGACTTGTTCGCGAGTCACAGACAAAGCGCAGGGAAGATTGATGCCATGCGGACTGATCTCGTAGGCGATGTGATTGCGATGGCGTGCCGCTGTGGATTCTGAAAGGTGCGCATAAGCCGGAAGCGAACTGAGCGGATGGAAAAACGGCCGGGTCGCGACGCCGCGCGCGGCCAATTGCGCTCCGAGACTCTCCTTCTTCAATCCGAGTGCCGGATCAAGGACCGCGGTCACCATCCAATAAGAATTCCGAGTTCCGGCCGGCTCCGAGTTGAGCGACACGCCGGGAAGGTTCCGCAGGGCCTCGGCGTACCAATTGAATATCTGACGTTTCCGGCCGACAAGCTCCTCCGCCCGCTCCACCTGTGCCAGACCGAGCGCTGCTTGCAGACTGCTCATCTTGTATTTGAAGGCCACCTCGCGGTTGAAAAAACTGACATCGCCCGGGACACGCCCGTGATCACGCAGAATCAGGACACGTTCGTAGAGATCGCGTCGATTCGTCACCAGCATGCCACCCTCGCCGGTAGTCATCGTCTTCGAACCGTGAAAGCTGAAGACTCCAGTGTGGCCAAAACCGCCTGCTTTTCGCCCGGCGTACTCTGACCCAAACGCTTCGGCGGCATCTTCAATGACGGGGATGTCATGGCGACGCGCGATTTCCAGGATCTCGTCCATGCGCGGCATGTTGCCGTAGAGGTCCACCACGATCACCGCTTTCGTCCGCGAGTTGATGCGGTCGGCAAAGGACTCTGGTGACAGGCACCACGTCTGGCGGTCGATGTCGGCGAAGACCGGTTGTGCTCCGACGTAGTTGATCGGTGCCGCTGAGGCGATCCAGGTCACATCCGGCACGATCACTTCGTCGCCCGGCCCGACGTCGAGCGCCTCCAGCGCCAAGTGAATCGCCGAGGTACAAGACGGCAACGCGACCGCGTGCTGCGCTCCGATGTATTCCGCAAACGCCTGCTCGAAGCGGTCGTGATATTTGTTCGCCTGCCCGTACCAGCAATTGGTAACGGCGTCCGTGACATAGTCGATTTCTTTTTGAGTGATCCAAGGTCCGGCAACAGGAATTGGTTCCACGATTCACCTTCCATGACGGGGTCGCTACGGAATTGGCCAGCGACGTTGTTCAATCCTTGACGCATCGCAGCCAGCCACCCGGACCGACGGTCAGCAGCAGCTTGTTTTCGATCTCGGCGTTGAGTTCGAAGCGGTCGGTGGTTTTGAGAAACTCTTGCAAGGCGGTTCCCGGATTGTTGCCGCGTCCCCAAGGCCGATCGGGAAAGGCATCGGCGGGCATCTGTTCGATGACCGTGTCGAGCACGATCAGGTAGCTGCCGCGTGTGACCAGCGGCGCGTAAAGCTGAAGTTCGCGGAGCACATGCTCGTGCGTGTGATTCGAGTCCAAAACGACCATCACGGGCGACTTGCCCTGCGCCGCCGCCCGAACTTGTTCCGCGATGTTGTCGTCCACCGAGGATCCTTCGAGCATGTCGATCCGATGGGCCAGCGGGTGTGCTTCGATGGCTTGGCGATTGTGCGCGCGGATGTCGATATCCAGTCCCAGCACTCGCCCCTGACCACCGATGAGCTGCAACATCGACGCCGACAGGATCAGCGAACCTCCGTGAGCGATCCCGGTCTCAATGATGAGTTCCGGTTTAACGTCCCAGATCACTTCCTGAAAAGCGACGATGTCTTGGGGATACTGGATGATCGGCCGGCCGAGCCATTTGAAGTTGTACGTGTAGCGGAATTCGCAGGTCCGGTTAAAGAGATCGCGAGACAGGCTGTGAATCTGTTTGTCCGCGGCCATCTGAGCGATGAGCTGTGAGTCTTTCGGATCGTGTGAAGACATCGTGAGCGTACTTTCGTCGAATTAGAGTTCGTTGTCTCGAATGATTCTGGCAGGGTTGCCGTAGGCGACTTTGTTGTCTGGGATGTGGCGTGTCACGACTGCTCCGGCTCCGATGCTCACGTTGTGGCCGATCCTGATACGGGGCAGAACCACGGCTCCCGCGCCGATCATCGAGTAGTCGCCAATCTCGACACAGCCGGTGATCGTGGCTCCGGGAGCCACATGCACACCATTTCCCAGCACGGATTCGTGATCGACACTGGCGTTCGTGTTGACGATGCACGCCCGCCCCAGCACGACCTCCGTGCCGACCGACGAGTGTGCCAGAATTTGACTGCCCACCCCGATGATGGCGTCGTCCGCGACGAACGCGCGGGGATGAATCGCAGTCAGCGGTTCGATTCCCAATGCCGCCAGTCGCTCTTGAATATCGAAACGAACCTTGCCGCGCTGACCTCCAATCGCCACGAGCGATTGCACTCCCTGATGTGGGCAGGTCTCACGCCAGTTGTCGAAGCCGTTCGCCCCATGAAAAACCGGCACGCCCGAAAGGGGCGATATGGCCTCTGGGTCATTGTCGAAGATCGCGACCACTTGATAACCGAACTGACGCAGGAACTCGTTGAGCACCTTCGCATGGCCACGAGCCCCCCAGACAATGACGGGACGCGGTCGCGTGACACCTTCGGTGTGCTGCGCGGTCATAGCGCCCTCGGTTCGTGAGAGTCGGGATAGGACGCATCTCGCGGCGAGAGGATGCGACGCTCAACAACCGGCCAGCGAATGCCAAAGGCCGGGTCGTCCCAGCGGACTCCCGTCGCAGACTCGGGATGGAGAACTTGCGACATTTGATAGAAGACTTCGGAGTCGTCGGTCAGCGTTTGAAAGCCGTGAGCAAATCCTTCTGGAATGTATAACTGACGATGATTGTCCGCCGATAATTCGAACGCGGACCAACGGCGACAAGTTGGCGAGTCCAACCGCAGATCGACGATCACGTCGTAGATCGCTCCGCGAGTGCAGCGCACCAGTTTGGCTTCGGAGTGGGGCTCACGTTGGAAGTGCATCCCTCGAAGTGTGCCGCGCAGGCGATTGACCGAAATGTTGCATTGCACCAAACGCGGGTTGAGGCCACGTTCTTCAAACTCACGAGCGCACCACGTCCGCGCAAACGAGCCTCGCTCATCGGAGATGAGTTCAGGCTCGATGAGCCACGCGCCGGAGAGTTCGGTGGGATGAAAGAGCATTATGCGGCTTGCTCAAGCGACCTTAACTTGGGGGATCGGGATAATGAACTTGCCCCCTTGTGCTCGGTAACTTTGCTGCTGGGCGAGAATTTCGTCGGCGAAGTTCCAGGTCAACAGCAGGCAGTAATCGGGACGGTCAGTCAGCAGTTTGTCGGGATCGTAAATCTTGAGGCGTGTTCCGGGCGTGTAGCGTCCTTGTTTGACGGTGCTGCGATCCACGACGTAATCGAGCGTGTCGGCTCCGATGCCAAAGTAATTCAGCAGCGTGCTGCCTTTGGCCGAGGCACCATAGACGGCGATGCGTTGATTGTCGGACTTGAGCGTTCGCAACAAGCCAGTCAGTTCGCTGCGAAGCTTTTCGACGCGCTGCCCAAAGTCGAGGTAATGCGACTCCGAGTTCGCCCAGTGGGCCTCACCAGCCAGCATCGTGCGTACGGATTCGCTTGGCGTAAACGGAACATTGGCGAGCGGGGCGGCGTCAGCCTCCCGGTTGGATTCGGATGGCACGACTGACCGGGGGGCTGACGCCGCCCCGCTCGCCTGCGCTGTCATGTGGGCATGCCGAGCGAAGATTCGCAGCGATCCTCCGTGAATCGGCAGTCGCTCGGCATCGACGATCTCCAGGCCATGCCGGCGGAACAATCGGTCGAGCGCGGTTAGAGAGAAGTAGCACAAGTGCTCGTGATAGATCGTGTCGAACTCAACGTGCTCGATCAGGTCTTTCAGATACGGAGCCTCGACCACAACCACGCCGTTCGGCTTGAGCAGCGTTTTGAATCCGGCGACCACGCCATTCAAATCGGGAACATGAGCCAGCACATTGTTGGCATGAATGACGTCGGCCTGATGATCGCTGGCTACGAGTTGATCGGCCAATTCGCGGCCGAAGAACTCGCTGATGGTCGGCACTCCCTTTTGCTCTTCGGCCACGCGAGCGATGTTGCGAGCCGGTTCGATCCCCAAAACGGGAACTCCCGCGCGTTGATACCACTGCAACAGATAGCCGTCGTTGCTGGCAACCTCGACCACCAGACTGTCGCCGTGAAGTTGGCAGCGATCCGTCAGACTCTCGGCGATTGTTCGCGCGTGCTGCACCATCGTGTCGGAGAACGACGAGAAGTAGGCGTACTCGCGAAACATCTTCTCCGGCGGCACGGTCTCGGTGATTTGCACCAGCGAACAGGCCGGACACCACGCCAAGTCCAATGGCCAAGTCGCCTCTGGCTGGCCGAGTTCGTCTTCGGTCAGCAGCGCATTCGCCAACGGAGTTTGGCCCAGCGAGAGAACGTTCTTTAGGCCGCTTTGGCCGCAGGAACGACACTCAAGCGAGGCTCCGCCAGTTGCTGGAAGTAGTTCTTGTACCATGCGATTGTCCTGCTAAGTCCTTCGTCCAACGTGAAGAGAGGTTGCCAGCCGAGCATCGTGCGGGCTTTGGTCGCATCCAAGGATTGATGTTTGATTTCGTGGCTCGCTTCGCCGAGCACTTCCGGCGTCAGCGGCGCGGACCGGAGACCCGCGCCGAGCGCGTTCATCTCGCTCAAGATCTTCTCGACCAGTTGCAGCACCGTGACCTGAGTTTCATTCGAGAGGTTAAAGGCTTCACCGGCGAGTTCCGGCCGCTCGGCCAGTTGCTCGGCCAGGTGCATGTAGGCCGCTGCTCCATCTTCGACGTAGAAGTAATCGCGGATGAATGAACCGTCCGAACGAATGACCGGCCGCTGGCCGCGCATCACCGAGCGAATCGTGCCTGGCACAATGCGGTTCCAGTTGAGATCACCGCCGCCGTAGAAATTCCCACACCGCGTAATCGCCACCGGCGAGCCATAAGTCGTCGCATAAGTCTGACAGAGGAGATCGCTGCACGACTTGCTGACGTCGTAAGGATGCCGGCCCGCCAGCGGCGTCTCCTCGGTGTAGGGCAGGACCGGCGCGTCGCCGTAGGCTTTGTCCGACGACGCAGCCACGATCTGTTTCACCTTCGGACTGCGTCGGCACGCTTCAAGAAGTTTCCAGGTGCCGCCGATGTTGGTCTCGAACGTCGAAGAGGGGTTCCGATTCGCGATGCCGACGATCGCTTGGGCCGCGAGATGAATCACCGTCTCGATCTCGAACTCGCCGAGCGTTCGCTCCAGGCAGTCCTGATCGCACAAGTCGCCGCGCACGACAGAGATCTTGTCGAGCATCCCACTTTGATTCAGCTCTGACCGAGGAACCCAATCGCGGACCAGGCAGACAACGTCCGCCTCCGCTTCGATCAGGCGTTTGACCAACCAGCCACCAACCAGTCCTGTCGCTCCGGTGACGAAGACCCGCCGGTCGCGCCAAAAATCGCGATTGATGATCTCTTCCATGAGATTCCCCCGTTAGGCCGCCTTGGGCCGCAATTGCAACTTCGGCATCACGGCGTCGGCATCCCATGTTCGCCACGGAACCTCGCCGCTTTGCCACAGTTTTTCCAGATATGTCTTGTCACGGAACGTATCCATGCACTGCCAGAAATCACCGTGCTGATACGCTGCGAGTTGCCCATCGGCCGCGAGTTGCTCCAGCGCGTGAGCTTCCAAACTGCATTCATCGCCTGTCAGGTAATCGAACACTTCCGGTTCGAGAACCAGGAATCCACCGTTGATCCAGCCCTCTCCCGCGATCGGTTTTTCGGTGAAGTTTTCGACGGCCCCCTCTTTAATCAGCAGTCCGCCAAAGCGAGCGGGCGGACGAACGGCCGTCACCGTTGCAATTTTGCCCTGCGCACGATGAAAGGCGAGCAGCTTTGTCAGGTCAACGTTACTGACGCCATCACCGTAAGTGAGCATGAAGGTCTCATCGCCCAACCACGCTCGCAATCGCTGCAATCGTCCGCCGGTTTGCGTGGCCAGGCCGGTCTCAATCAGATTGACCGTCCAATCCTCGGTGTCTTGAGCTTCGCGGCGAACCATGCCGCGGCCAAAATCAATCGTCAAATTTCCGCTGAGGTTATAGCGGTCGAGGAAAAAGTTCTTGATGAAGTCGCCCATGTAGCCCAACGCGACGAAGAACTCGTCGCAGTTGTGATGAGCGAAGTGCTTCATGATATGCCAGAGAATCGGTTTGCCACCGATCTCGACCATCGGCTTGGGGCGTGCGACGGTTTCTTCCTGAAGCCGCGTCCCCATTCCTCCCGCGAGCAGAACCACACGCATGATGCCCTCCCTGGACTTGCATGTTGTCGATGACCGACGTTGATTCGAGGAGATGTAGTTCGCCTTCACCAAACGCCGCAATATCAGTTGAACGACTCCGAAAACCGAGTTGGAACCAGGCGGCAAATGCTGTTGTTCAATCCGGAGATCTCTACTACTCTCCGATCGCTCTACGACTTTTCGTTGTCGAAAACCAAAGAAGTTTCATCAGGAAAGGATGCCCGATGAGTCTCATGCTCGAAGAGAAAATCGCCGTCAGTCGCCCGCCGATTCCGGCCGCGATTCAGTCCTACCTGGGAAACTCTTATCCCAACAATCACGACTACCGGGTCGTGAATGGCAAACTGGTCCCGCGCTACAAGCTGTGCATGCGGCTTCGCAAACTGCAGCCGCTGTACCCGCGCAACATGACGAGTTTGCTCGATCTAAGCTGCTGCAAAGGCTACTTCGTTCTCAAAGCGGCGATGGATTCCCACTGCGAGCGGGTTCTGGGAATCGATATTCACGATCCAGACCTCGAAGCCTGTCATGCCGTGCGCGAGCACCTTGGACTGGGGGCTGAACAGGCTCAATTTCGCAAGCTGCAACTGCATGAACTGGCGGACCAGATCGACGACTTTGGTGGTCCGTTTCAGACCGTGCTGCTGATCAATATGTATCAGTACCTGTTCTTCGGCAGCTCGCGATCCCCGGACTGCTACCTGAGCCACGACGCGATCCTGCAACAAGTCCGCCGAGTCTGTTCGGGACGAGTCATCTTCAATAACCGCATGGAGGCAGACCGCTTGCAGGACTACTGCAGCGACGTCGCCAAACAGCGCGGTCTCGAACAGGAATACACGGCTCCACGATTCCTCGAAGCCGCCTCGAAGTATTTTCGGATTACGCCCTACGGAAAAATTGGCCGCTACCCGCTCTGGGCGTTGGACGCGCGCTAAAGGACGTCACGCCGATCCAAAAGGTGAAGCTTTCCGAATCGTTCGGGCCAGGCCCGGCGGGTGACTGGGTGACAGATCATGTTGGAACTTTCTGCCGAGATTGCATCGCAGCTTGGCACTGACGACGCCGCATTCGATCGAATCTTCCAATTGACGGGACAAGAGTTCCGCAATCGGGAGGGCCGTGAAACGCTGCGCGTCGAAATTGGTGGCGAGTTCTATTTCCTCAAACGACACTGCGGCTACGGCTGGAAATTCATTCTGAAAACACTGCTCACGGGCGGTTTTCCTCGCATCAGCGCTCGGACTGAGAAGGAAGCGATCCAGCGTTGCCAGAAGGCGGGCATCTTGTCGGTCGAGGTCGTCGGGTGCGGTGAGCGCGGCCGCAACCCTGCCACTCGTCAATCATTTCTCTTGATGCGAGAACTGCGCGGCTGCTGCGACCTCGAACAACTTTGCCAAACGTGGCCCACTCAGCCCCCCGCGCCGAAGTTTCGCCAAGCCTTGATGGAAGCGATCGGCAACACCGCCCGTCGGATGCACGCGGCGGGACTCAACCACCGAGACTTCTATCTCATCCATTTGTGGCTGGAGCAACCAATCACGGATGACGGCGAACTGCGTCTGCATGTGATCGACTGGCACCGCGCGATGTGGCATCGGCGAGTGCCACTCTATTGGCGGGTGAAGGATCTCGCCGCGTTGTTGTTCTCGGCGCGAGATTGTGGGATCACCAAATCCGATTGCCTGCGTTTCATCCGGGCCTATCGCGGAAAATCGCTCCGCGAGATCTTCACCGAGGAGTCTGCTCTGTGGCGACTGGTGCTGCTGCGATCGAACCGCGTGTTTCGCAAACATAACCATCGCCAGCCCGATGGCGACCTGCGGGTGCCGCGATTGCATCGGCGCTGCGAACCCTGCGGCGTTTAGACGAACGGCAAAACGTCGTTCCCCCACGCTCGATCAGAGACAATGCACGACCAGGCAGGTGATGTTGTCTTTGCTGCCACCGTCTTCGGCCGTCTTGATGATCGCGGCGGCGGCGGCATTGAGGTCGTCCTGCTTCAGCAGCGGAATGATCTGGTTCAGATTATTCTTGATTCCGTCCGTCACACCGTCCGAACACAGCATGAAGCGATCTCCCGATTGAGCGTCCAGCACTTTTGCTTCGGTTCCAGTACCCCCTTCTTTGGTGCCGAGGTAGCGGTAAAGCACGTTCTTGTAGCGATGCGTCTTGGCTTCTTCGGCCGAGATCGTGCCGGCGTCAAACAACGCCTGCGTCAGTGAATGATCTTTGGTGATTTGATCCAGTTGATCGCCACGCAGGCGGTACACACGGCTGTCGCCGACACCGCCGACATACATCTTGCTGGCGACGACCACCATGAACGCCAGCGTCGTGCCCATATTGAGGTATTCGGCATCGAGACTCGACAGGGCCATGATCTCGCCGTTCGCGAACGCCACGGCTTCGTCGATGCGCTTCAGGACTTCTGCGGGCGTGGCCTTGTCGAAGTCGATGGTCTGTTCCAAGCGATGCGGGATGATGTCGACCGCCAGCGCGCTGGCCTTCTCGCCCGCACTCTGCCCACCCATGCCGTCGGCGACAATGAAGAACCTGCCGCGCGGATCGACAAAGAACGAGTCTTCGTTGTTCTCGCGGAAGTTTCCTTTGATGCTCAGGCATCCCCAACGCACTTGAATCATCGTCGTGACCAATCGAATGACAAATCAGTAGCCGCGTTTCGCCAGAACGCGGAAAAATCCGGCAATGCCCGCATTCTGGCGAATGCGGCTACGAGCCCAAAACAGTCTTCACCAAATCCTGCACGCCCAGCGTCGAGGCACTCACGAAATACTCACCTGCCTCGAACCCGGCGCATTCTCCAAATAACCGATTCTGACTTTCCACCAGACGAAAGACGTGATCTTTGGCCGGCGGGAATTGAGTCTTATAGGCGCGGATCGCCGCGAGTTTAAGTGCCAGAGTCTCAGAAATATCCACCACGAACCCACTGCCGCCCTGCTCGTCCCGCGTCAACTGCCGCAACCCCAAAGGATACCACACTTGCTTGCGGATGACGTGCGGCGGCCAGCCGGAAAAGTGTTCGTCCCACTTTGTTAATCGCGAATAGAACACCGCGGCATCCGTGATCTGCATCGCTTGCCAATGATCTGGGGAAGCCAAGGGAGTCTTGTCGAGAATGCCGAGCACGACGCTTGGCCGATATTTGCGGAACAGTGTCGCCAACGCCACTCGCGACTCGAACGAATCGAACAACGTCCGATTCGGTAACGTCAAAGTCTCTCGAACCGCCACTCCCAGCATCTTTGCGGCTTCCGCTGCTTCGGCAAGTCTGACTTCCGGCCCCGGACTGCCAGGCGTCGGCTCTCCGTCGGTCAGATCGACGATCCCAACGCGATATCCCTGGCGCGTGAGTTTCGCCAGCGTCCCGCCGCACGCGATCTCCACATCGTCGGGGTGTGCTCCGACCGCGATGACATCGAGCGGTTGGGGAAAGGACACAGTCATCTCAAGCCTCAACTCGGTGTCGTTACCACCGGACAAACAAACTCTCGAATCAGTTTCGCCAGCCGATGCGGGTGAGTCAGAAACGCCAACAAACCGGTCGTGTGCAGGAACTCCGTCCGAGCGTTCGGCAACAATGCCGCCAACTCATCGCGGCACCGAGCCTGTGTCTCGCCTTCCCCTTCGACGTGCAACAACAGCGCTGGCGTCGCAAGTTGATTCAGGCGTGACCGCGCATCGAATCGGCGCAGCATTCCAAACCGCCGAGCCAACTCTGCAACCGGCGTCTGCCCCGCGTTGTCGAGATAAAACAACCAGCGTGTCGGATCGATGGGCGGGAACCACAGCCGATGACTGCGTTCCTGCAACCCGCGCCACACTGGCAACGATTGCGCTCGTCCCGGCATCCAACGCACCACTCCGGCGGCCGCTCGTTCAAAGACCGTCAGCGGCAAGTGCGCGAATGCCGCGTGCAACGTCAGGCTGCGGACTCGCGAACCGAGTCGCTGCGCCGTCTCGAGCGCGAGTGCAGAGCCGAACGACGTTCCAAATAAATGACATCCCTCCGATCCTGCGAACTCGGCGACCACTTCAGCGATCGAATCGGTCAACCGAGGCCACGTCACGCGCCGGCCAATCGGATAGTCGAGCAACACGCAGCGGCAATTCGCCTTCAGCAGAAAGACACACAACGCAAACAACTCCTGCGAGCCCCCCAGCCCGTTGAGCATCACCAAGGTCGGTCCCTCGCCCCAAACTCGACCATTGATGCGGCCTGCTGGCGTGTCGGTGTGCCAAGCCGTGCTTTGCTCGCGAAACGCCGCCAGCACCTGCGGCCACTGCAACGGCGGTGGACACCCTTCGCGCGGCGGCATCGCGGCGAGCGGGTTTCCATCAGGCAAATCCCCCGTGCAATGCGACTCGCCGCCGCAACACTCGCTCTCAGAGAGTGAGCCGTCCTGCACTTCGGAAGTCTGCGGAACGCTGCTCATGAGTGGGGAAGAGTTCTCGTGAAATGCCCGTAAAAGCGACCGTGTTATGCTAGGTCCAATCCGCACAAATAGAAAGCACTGCACAACATGGCGAGCAGACGAGGTTCGTTTTCCCAATCTTGCTCCTCTTTCCGCCGCGCCATCGAAAGTCGTGAGTTACGTTTCCCGAACGACTTTCCCCGGAGAGATCCCATGACCCCCGCAAAATTTCATCCCCGCAAATGCCTGTTCGTCAATCGCGAGATTCAAGGCCGGCTACTGGCTCGCACCGCACTGTATTGGATGCTGTACCACGGCGTGCTGTGGATGGCCATGTTCCTATACCGCTATGCCGAACATCGCGGAGCCGTGCAGGCGGGCGCGGCCCTGCGCCCCTTCTCGGATCTCTACGGACAGTTCGTCAACGAGCATTTTTCGATGTGGATCTGTGCCATCGCAATTCTGCCGATCGTGCTGTGGGACTTGCTGAAATTCAGCCACCGGATTGTCGGTCCGCTCGTTCCCTTCCAACGTGCCATCGAACACCTGGCTGCCGGCGAGAAAGTCACCGAAGTTCGGCTCCGACACGGCGACCTGTTGTTTGATCTGCAGACCGCTTTCAACCAATACCTCTCGTCACTGCGCACGATGAAATTCGATCCAAACACAATTGAGTCCGACGCCGAGATGACGGCTCAGACCAGCGACGCTCCGATACCGACGGTCGTGGCTGAGTTGATCGAATTGCAACTCGCCGAAGAACTGCGGCAGATGGATGTAGAAATCCAAGCCGTGTGCGCTCAGGACGATCAGATGACACCGAGCCGCTCGTCGGCCGAGCAGATGGTTTCGTAAGCCCTGCGGCTGTCCTCGGCGGATCGCAACTCGTCCACAAAGCCGGGGAGTTGAATGATTCTCCCCAAGCGTGACAGCACATGCAGATGCGTGCGCGAGTCGCGGCAGAGAACCAAGAAAAACAAATCCGTCAACTGCCGCTTCGGAGCACCGAACGGAATGCCCGATAACGTTCGACCGAACGCGATGAGCGACTGGCCGTAGGCTTCGGGCAGCGGATTGCGCGGATGCGGGATCGCCACGCCCGACTCGAAGCCGGTCGCCAGAATCTCTTCCCGCTGTTGCACCGCTTGCAGAATGTCCGCCGGACTCCAAATCTGCCACGTCCGTCCGGCAACTTCGATCAAGCATTCGAGCACCGAACGTTTCGTGCGAGCTTCCAGCGGCACTTGCACCGTCTCGGGATGCAACAAACTGCGGACCGGGCAATGAATGTCGGCCTCGGACTCTTGATGGGCGCGTTCGAGTCCATGCAGTTCGTCGCCCGAATACTCACGCATCTCATGTTCGAGCCAATGCGTCACTTCGGTCGGATGAAATTGCCAATCCCCCTGCGTCTTCCGGCCCGGAATGCGGCCGCGCTGGACGAGCTTCTCGATCTCGCGACGATCTCGCCCTAAAAACTGTGCGAGTTCCCCCAATGACAACCACTCGTGCATGTCAGCCGGCCCTCCGCCACGAGACACTAGGCGGGACATGCTAACGGCGACTCAGACGAGTTTCACCCGGCGCAACGAAACTGAATGAATCGGGGGAGCGGGGCGGCCTCATTGGTTTATCGGCTCACGGGACACAGTCGCTGGAAATTCTCACGGCAGCGTTCCAACCATCCGTGGTTCACCGATCCCCACAGCGACTCGGACCAGATTTGATAGTCCACGTAGCCGCGATATCCGGCGTCGATCAGTTTGGAGAGAACCTCTTCGACCGGAAGAATGCCTTCGCCCGGCAAGACGCGCTCGTTCTCGATTCGTCCCGTCGCGGGTGCGTCGCTCATCTGCACCACGCCGATGCGCGAGACCAATTCTGGCAAGCGCTGCACCAAGCCTTTTTCCGGCCACAGGTGATACGCGTCGAACGCCAACTGCACATTTGGATGATTCACGCGGTCCAGCACCACCAGAGCTTCATCGAGCGAGTTCAAAAACGTCCAATCGCGGCCGAAAGCCTTGCGCATCGGCAGCAGCGAGAGTGTCACATCGTAATCCCCCGCATCGTCCGCCAGTGCCTTCAACGACTCGACGACGAGTCGGGTCGCGTGTTTTGTGATGTGGTTATTGATCGGCCCGGAAACCACGACCAGCGAACTGGCTTGCAGACGTCCCGCCAGACCAATCCAGTCGCGAGTCTCCTCGATCACATCGTCTAAGTCATGACCACACGCGCCGGTGAATCCACCCGCGTAAGACAATGTCGAAACCGCCATCCGGTTCTTGCTCAGCCAATCCAGAGCCTCGTCTTCTCCGAATTCGATGAGCTTCGGCAGCCAGACGCCAATCGCATCAATCTCCGCCAGCCGGTATCTCACCACGGCTTCCTCGAACGACCATCGCAATGTCGTCGCGTGATTCAATGAGAGCTTGGGGCCATCCACGATTCGTTCTGAAAACTTCCGTTCTTCTTTTCTTTGACGCGCTGCGGGAAACGTACGGCTCAAGATTTAGTCTCGCTGAATTAAGGACGAGGGAATGATCCACGAACACGGTCGAGGTAGACCGACTTCAGGACAAACA
Source organism: Planctomyces sp. SH-PL62 (assembly GCA_945905295.1). Classification (GTDB taxonomy): domain Bacteria; phylum Planctomycetota; class Planctomycetia; order Planctomycetales; family Planctomycetaceae; genus SXKJ01. The sequence continues at coordinate 22,293 of CAMDPX010000080.1, forward strand.
ATGACGTGATTACAAACGGAGAACTTCCAAACAAAACGCGAAGAAACTCGCTGGCAGAAAGGTGACTAGGAAATGACAACCGATTCGATTCACTGTTGAGCGTCGCACGCGAAGAAAACGATCACAGCGAAGCCACGCTAAGCCTTAGCATTGGTCGCGACTGACGGGTCGTCCGCCACATTGACCCAGACATGCACATGAGGCGTCCCACGGAAGTGCCACACAAATGACGGGCCTTCCAAACGCCAGACATCCCAGATGCCATCGTTCCCCAAATCTCCTTCGCGGTAGAACGACAAGCGAACTTGGTCCAAACCGCCTTGGGCTTCCAAACACTTCGTCACTTCTTGTTGATCCGACAACCGATACGGTTCCACCAACAGCTTCAGCACCCCTTGCAGATGCTCGCGCTGGTCCTTGCTCATTTCCGACACTTGTAAACCGGGGATCTTCTCTTTGCCTTTGAATGCGACCGCGCTCTCGCTGGGCATTTTCTCGAACAACGCCGCCTCACGCTGTTTGCCGTCGAGCATCTTGTAGAGATCGTTCGCTTTGACGGCCTGCGGCCAGAAGATGTTGCCGGGATGACCGATCTGCTCAGTGAACCCCGACGCAGCGTGCCCGTAGAAAATCGGACCGCCGAACGCGACATGTTCGGTCGTATTGCCGTCGCAGCGGATCGTCAGGTGCCGGCCCGTCATGGCCATCTCGAACTTTTCGCTGCCCGGCTTGCCAAAAATCGCGATGGTCTGTTGCTTGCCGTAGCCTTGGGCGTCGTCTTGCAACTGCTTGCGGATGCGGTCGTGCCAGTCCTTATTGTAGAGCCCCCAGAACCAAGCCTCGATCATGTCCTTCTGGTCGCGTGAGAAGAACTCGGTGCCCAAGCCGCAGGTCTTCAGATCCGTGATGTGCCAGTTGTTGGAGACGTGTGTCCGCAGCACTTTGCGGTCGTCGGTGTAGTCCCAGGTGAAGCAGATCTCTTCACGCTGTTTCTCACTCAGAGAGTCGTACAGCTTTTTGACGAGCGACTCCGGAGCCTTGGCATCTGCGGCGGCATCATCCGCCCGCAGCACTCGCGGCAGAGCCATCGCCGCCGCACCGGCGCTCGCGGCTTGTACGAAGCGTCGGCGAGTCACCTTCCCAAACAGATCCGCTTCCGGAACACCACACTCAGGACAGCGTTCGCGATCAGGCATGAGAGACTCCTAGATCGAATCGCAGCACATGGGAATTAGAACCGGCCCGGCAACGGGGCGAGACTCTAACAACGCATTTACAAAACGCAAACGGTTTTCTCACGCACTCTTCAACTTCGCGAGAGGCGGATGAATCACTCTCACCGCGCGTTGACAATTCAACGAATGAATCGCTCGTGACGAGCCTTTCAATTGTTGTGAGCCGCGTCCGTCAAGAAGCGTTTGGTTGTCCCTCACGCAACCGCTTCCTGACAGGAGCGGCTCGTGCCTTTCACCAGCTCGATGAAACCTTTTGCGTGTGCGATTCATTCAGAACCTGTCCAACATCAATTCGAAGTTTGGATGCGCGACAGTCTTCATCCGCGGCCGTGTCTGATTCCGCGGGATGAGTTGTGTTGCCCCCCGCGAATTCAGACACGGCCGCGGATGAAGGTCCGTTTGAAAATGAGTTATTGAGCCGTTGACACCCTTCAAAACTCGATGTGGTTCCAGAATCGATTCGAGCATTTTCGCTTTTCGGAATTTGCTCTTCTCACGATTTGCCAAACCGACATACAACCCCGCCCACTTTGCGGAGTGAGGCTGAGTCGAAGTCGCCTTGCCGAGCAATCCTGCCTCATATTCCCCGGAATTCTCCGGCCACTTCCATTCACTGATACACCTTCCTTGGCTGCGATTCACGTCCCCGTTCTGTTGCGGGAAACGCTGCAAGCTCTCGACTTGAGTCCGGGGCTGACAGTCGTTGACGGCACCGTCGGTGGCGGTGGCCACAGCCGACACATCCTTCCCAAAATCCGGCCCGACGGAACCCTGATTGGTCTCGACCGAGACCCGCGAATGTTGCAACACGCGGCGGCGGTCGTGACCAGCGAACGGAGTCATCTGTGTCACTCCAGCTATCACGAACTGCCGAATGTTCTGCGCGAGTTGAAGCTCGGCGTGGTCGATCGCATCGTGCTGGATTTGGGTCTGTCATCGGATCAGTTGGCGGATCGCGAGCGCGGCTTTGGATTCAGCACGACGGGGCCGTTGGATATGCGGTTCGATGTCTCGCAAGGGGAGTCGGCGGCGGCGTTACTCTCGCACGCCACGAGCGAAGAACTCGCAACGATCTTCCACGAATTCGGCGAGGAACGATTCAGCCGGCAGATTGCCGAGCAGATCGTGCGGCAACGCCGCGGCTCACCGGTCGAAACGGCGAGCGACTTGGTGGCCGTGATCGACTCAGCCTTACCAGCGTCCATCAAGCACGAGGCACGAAAGGCACCGGCGACGCGCGTGTTTCAGGCACTGCGCATCGCGGTCAATCACGAGTTGGAACATTTGCAGCAAGCACTCGAACACGGTTTGTACGAATCGCTGAGACCCGGAGGGCGGCTGGTCGTGATCACGTTTCATTCTTTGGAAGACCGATTGGTCAAGCACGCATTTCGGGATGAGACTCGATGGCACTCCCTCCACAAAAAACCGATGACTCCCAGCCCCCAGGAAATCCGAATCAATCCGCGCTCGCGGTCGGCCAAACTCCGAGCGGCGGTCAAGCAGTCAACCGTAGCGTCAGCGTCGCAGAGATGATGCGTGCCGCCAACCCAAACCCGACGGGGAATTCCATGTCGCACCCAACTCCCAATCCGACACAGAACACTGCCGCCCAAGCCGCGGCTCAAGCCGCGGCTCAAGCCGCTCAAGCCGTTCAAGCAGCTCAAGCCGCGAAAGCGAAAACGCTGGAGGAGCCTATTGACGATGCGGAAATCGAAGGACCGACACCGGCAGAGAGCGACGAGCAACTCGCCAAAGCGTGGGGCTTCGCATCCAAGCGACCGAGGATCTCCAAGGAAGCGGTGATCGGCTTAGTCGCGATCGTCGCTTTGCTGGGGATGTTCAGCTACTTCGTGGCGCGGCATTTCCAAAATCGTGCCACCCTCGCGGAGAAGCCCGACAAGGTCGATCCCGAAGTGCAGACCGCGTCCAACACCGATCTACAAAACAGCGTGACGGACAATTTGAATGAGTTTGAGAACAATGCCTCGAAGAAGTTGCCGAAGAAGGGGCTTGATCTCGAAGACGACATGCTCGACATCGGATCGGGGCAATCCGAGCCGCCCCCCACGAAGGTTGCCACCAGGAAGCAATCTCTGCCCATCAATCTTGAGGATGAGTTCGACACTTATGGCGATGATGCGAAGACGACACCTCAAGTGCGCACTCCTCCGAAGAGAACTACGGACGCACTGGAACTTGACGAAGAGACCCCCACTCCGAAAACCAATCGCGAGACGGCGACACTCGATGACGAGGATCCCTTTGAAGCCGAACAGCCGGCACTGACCAAGACGACAGAACCGATCCGACTGAAGCAGCCCATCCAGACCGCGCCGGCCGATGAGGAATTCGAGAAGCCGCTGAAAAAGCACGTGGCCCAACAGATCGAAGACGAATTTGAAACGGTCCCGCAGCGTGCTCGGAGACCGGTACAAGTCGCTCAGCAGGATCGGTTCACCGAGAAGACCGGTTTTGATGATCGCAGAACTCAGACGTCACCGACCACCGACTTGCCGCCGGCTCGCGCACGAACCGCCGCGAAACCATCGTCGCGGCATCCGTTGCTCAATGAAGGGGAGTATCTCGTCGAGGAAGGGGACAACTTCTGCGTGATCTCCAAGAAGCTGTACGGCAGCGACAAGTATTTCCTCGCGTTGGCCGAGCACAACCGCAATCGAGTCGCTGATCCCTGCCGGATGCGGCCCGGATTGGTCATCTCCGCGCCGGCGAAAGACGTCCTGGAACAGCAGCACTCCGCGCTGATCTCCAAGCCGAAGGCCACCTCCGAAGCGAAAGAGGCGAAGCCGCACTCGACGAAGAAGGTTTCCGCCGCGCCGCTGCCGGCGGGAATGTTCCATGACGCCAACGGAGTGCCGTGGTATCGCGTCGGAGAAGACGACAACCTCACCAAAATCGCGCAAGCTCATCTGGGCCGCGCGTCGCGTGCGGACCAGATCTTCAACCTCAATCGCGAGCGTTTACCCAACCGAAACGATCTGCGTCCTGGCCAAGAGTTGCGTTTGCCGAACGACGCCAGCCAGGTTCGGCTCGTCGAAACCGAGAAGTCCCTCCGCTAACCCGCCGCGTGTGGTAGATATCCGTGAGACGTTCTGGCGAGCGGGGCGGCGTCAGCCCCCCGGTGCGTTCGCCGAAAGACCGGGGGGCTGACGCCACCTCGCACGCCTGTCTCATTCGTGGCCGCACGAAGGATTGACCTACGCGACGGAGGGGGCGATGTATTTTCGGTTCGGAGCGGCGATCGTTTTGCTTGTCATCGTCAGCGTCATTGGCGTGGCGTTGGAGAAGCAGAACCTCACTTACCGCCGCGCGATTTCGCAACAGCGATACCGCCTCGACGTGCTGGTCGAGGAGTACGCACAACGGCGACTCCAGGCTCAACGGCTCGGCGCGCCGGCACGCACGATCAAGTCGCTGGAGCAACAAGGGGGCGACGTCAAGAAGCCGCCACGATCCGCTCAGGCCGGGCCAAGCTCTCCGTTGTCCATTCCGCGCGCGACGCTCCTGCTCCCGCATCTTCAAGAGGATCGGCACCGATAACACCTGCGTGGCCAAGAACAAGACAGGCGAGCGGGACGGAGTCAGCCCCCCGGTCCAACGGCGAGCACCGGGGGACTGACGCCGCCCCGCTCGCCAAGCTGTTTTTTGCACGCTTCCGGAATCACCCGTGACACCTACCGCCCCAAAGAACGAAACCCCGACCGACGCGCTCGCTTGGCGTGCCCGATTTCTGCTCGTTGCCGTCTGCAGCTTTTGGATGATCCTGGGCGGACGACTGGTGCAGTTGCAGTGGTTCAGCCGCGAACGCTTCACCGCTCAAGTCGAGAGCCAAAGCACGTTCCTCGAAGAGATCTCGCCGCGTCCCGGAGACATCTTCGATCGCGATGGGCGAGTCCTGGCGACGTCGATTGCCGCCAAGAGCTTCTTCATCATCCCCAGCCAACTGACGAAACAACCCAAGCAGTGGGAGCTGGTCCAAAGCATTGCCGAAGCCGTTGGGCAAGATGCCGATCAACTGCAAGCACGGATCGCTTTGCACAGTCAGAAGCATTTCCTCTGGGTGCAGCGACGCATCCTGAATGCCGATGTGCTCGCCAAGTTGTACGCGATCGAGCCGCCGAAAAAGGGACCGCAGCTTTTCGGATTTCGCGAGGAGTTCTTGCGGCAGTATCCCCAAGGTGTCTTGGCGGCGCATGTGCTCGGTGGACGCGATGTGGACGGCATCGGGCGCGGCGGGATCGAGCAAAGTATGAACGCGCGACTGGCCGGCAAGCCCGGTTATCGGCGACTGATGCTCGACTCGCGGATGCGCGTGATCGAAGTGCAGACCGACATCGCACAAGCTCCGCAGCATGGGCAGAGCGTGACGCTGACGCTCGACACCGTCATCCAACTGCACGTCGAGGAGGAACTGGATCGCGTGATGGAAAAGTGGCATGCCAAGCATGTGGCGGCGATCGTGCTCGATCCAAAGACCGGCGAAGTGCTGGCGATGGCGTCGCGTCCGGCTTACGACCCCAATGACCTGACACACGTCAGCGACGAGGCTTGGAAGAATCAATCGCTGGCCGCGATCTACGAACCCGGTTCGACCTTCAAACCGATGATCGTCGGCTGGGGGATCGAGCACGGCTTCATCCGCCGCGACGAATCGTTCCACTGCGAGAACGGCGAGTACCGTATGGGCAGTCGTCTGCTGCACGATCACCACCCGTATGGCACGCTGAGCCTGACCGACGTGTTGGTGAAGTCCAGCAACATCGGCATGGCCAAGGTCGGTCAGCGGATGGGCAACGCAGAGTTGTATCAAGCGGCTGTCGCGTTCGGATTCGGACGCCGTACGGGCATCGAACTGCCAGGCGAGATGTCTGGCATGTTGCATCCGTTGAAGCGTTGGACGTCGTACTCAACCGGCTCGATCCCGATGGGACAGGAGGTGGCCGTCACGCAACTGCAACTGATCGCCGCGCACGCCGCGTTGGCGAATGGCGGAATGCTGATCAGTCCGCATCTCGTCCGAGCACATCAAACCTCCCCCACCGGCCGTCCCTGGGCAGAGAAACCAAATCACGGCGAACGGACGGCCGATGCCGAGTCACTGCTCAAGCAGATTTCGTATCAGGCTCCGATCCGCTTTCGTCCCGCGCGGAGCACGCGACGCGATGAAGAGTCTGAGCGCGATCACACTCGCGAGTCAGAGGCCACTGTGGAAACTGCTCCTCAGGCGAGCGGGGCGGCGTCAGCCCCCCGGTCCGATCAGGAACGCACC
>CAMDPX010000081.1 GCA_945905295.1 Planctomyces sp. SH-PL62
GGGAGCCCGACGAATGAAAGGAGACGACGAATGGGTGCCAGTCCCAGGCGTGTCGATCAACTTCATTCCTCTGACTTGGGAAAGCTGCGAATGTCTCGACTTTGGCTCGCGATGGCGTGGATCGTTTTGACTCTTTCGACCTCTGACCGCGCACGCTCTGCGGAGCCGACGAAAGCCTCTGCGGCGAGTCGCATCGAATTCGCGCCGGCCGATTGGCCGTGGTGGCGTGGCCCGCAACGCAACGGCGTTGCGGCCGCCGATCAGAAGCCGCCGCTGAAGTGGAGCGAGACCGAAAACGTCGTGTGGAAGACACCCGTCCCCGGCCGAGGCCACGGCTCGCCAACCGTCGTGGGAGATCAAGTCTTTCTGGCGACCGCCGAGCATGATTCCGAAATCCAATCGTTGCTCTGCCTGCATCGCCAGACCGGAAAACAACTCTGGAAAACGGAACTGCATCAAGGAGGCTTTCAAGAGGTTCTCACGAAGGGGAACAAGAAAGCATCCCTCGCGTCATCCTCGGCCGCCTGCGACGGAGAGCGCGTCTTCATCAACTTCCTGCACAAGGGAGCGATCTTCACGACGGCGTTGAGTCGCGAAGGAAAAAAACTCTGGCAGACGAAGATCACCGATTACGTTCTGCATCAAGGATTCGGTTCGTCCCCCGCGATCTATCAGTCGCTGGTGATCGTCTCGGCGGACAACAAAGGAGGAACGGGCGCGATTGTCGGACTCGACCGCACGACCGGCCGTGAAGTCTGGCGACAGGAGCGGCCCAAATTTCCGAACTACACCTCGCCGATCATTCTGAACGTCGCCGGCCGCGACCAATTGTTCTTCACCGGATGCGACCTGGTTACCAGCCTCGACCCGTTGACCGGGAAGAAGCTGTGGGAGATCGAAGGTTCAACCACCGAGTGCGTGACCTCAACCGTCACCGACGGACAGCTCATCTTCACCAGCGGCGGTTATCCGAAGAACCACATGTCCGCTGTCCGAGCCGACGGCTCTGGGAAAATCGTTTGGGAGAACACCTCTCGCGTCTACGTCCCGTCGATGCTGGTGCGCGACGGCCATCTGTATTCGATGTTGGATGCCGGCATCGCGATCTGCTGGAAGTGCGACACGGGCGAAAAGATTTGGGAGAAACGGATCGGCGGAGTCTTCAGCTCGTCCCCCGTGCTGGTGGGAGAGCACATCTATGCCACGAACGAAACGGGGCTGACCACGATCTTCAAAGCGACTCCCGCCGCGTTTGAGTTGGTCGGCGAGAACCAACTCGGCGACGACGTCTATTCGACGCCGACGATTTGCGGCGGCCGCATCTACATGCGTGTCGCTCAGCAAGTGAATGGTCAACGCCAAGAGACGCTGTATTGCCTGGGACTGCGTGAGTAGCCCGGCGCGCCGCGAAGCAGTGAGCCGGCGATCGTCCGAAGAAGAGCCCGACGAATGAAAGGAGACGACGAATCCTGTCAGATCATTCGTCGTCTCCTTTCATTCGTCGGGCTCTTCTGCACCAAGTCACTTGAAGTTCGTCGAGTCGCCGTATGAAGCCCGCCATTCGAGCTGCTCTGTTTCTAGCAGTGCTGTTCGCGATCCCCATCGTGCCGTTCGTGTGGCTGGGGGAGACGTTCGAGGCAAGTTTACTCCGTGCTTTGCGCGAACCGTCATCGCCGAGCACGGTCAGCGGCTGGGTGATTGGCATGCTGGCGTCCGATATGTTCCTGCCGGTGCCGTCGAGCGCGGTCATCACGTATGCCGGCGGAGTGCTCGGTGTTGTTGCCGGAACGGTCACGTCGTGGATTGGATTATCCCTCGGCGCGGTCGGCGGCTTCGGATTGGCTCGCCTGTTTGGCGAGTCGATCGCGCGACGCTTCTCAGAATCGGAAGACATCGAACGGATGAGCCGCTTCACTCAGCGACACGGAGCGACCGCGCTGGTGCTGACTCGCGCGTTGCCGATCCTCGCGGAGGCTTGCGTGTTGATGCTCGGAGCCAGCGGGTTGAGTTGGCGTCGTTTTTTGCTGCCGATGCTGGTCAGCAATCTGTTGCTGTCGCTGACGTACGCCGCGTGTGGAGCGTACTTTCAAGACTCAAACGCTTTCCCGGTGGCGATCATTGCGTCGGGAGCAGTGCCGCTAATTGCCGCGCTGCTCATTCGACGCTGGTGGTGGCCGTTGAGTGGCAAGGACGGTGGCGAGTCGTAGAGTGTCTCACCACCAGCCGCGGACGATTCGATTTGTGTTGACAGCTTGCGTTGACTCCGACGGAGATACATCACAAAGCCCAGGGTTGCCGCGCTTCGCGGCGACCCTGGGTTCAAATCGCGAGGGATGACTCTCCCCTGAAAGGGTTGCATCTCAGGCGCACGAAGAATGATGGAACCCCGTTGGGCAACGCCGTTAAGTATTTTGAATTCCGAAAAACGCGGCGAATGATGCGTAGCCGAAATCGTGAGATTTCGGAGGTGTGGCACGAACGACCGAATTCTCACGAATTCGGCTACAAGAATCCTTAACGGCGTTGCCCGTTGGGGTACGGAACAATCTGATCTCCCCGCCCCAGGGTAGCCGCGAAGCGCGGCAACCCTGGGCTTTGTGATTCAACTCCTTCGGAGTAAAGACACTGGTTCGGAGTAAAGACACTGGCCGTTGCTCTGCCGAAAATCTTCTCGCGAAAACAAAACTTTCACCGTTTGCAGAGCAGAGATAAGACGACAAATCATTTCTTGGAAAAGGACTTTGTCCGACGAAACGCTCCTGATGTTCGATCCAATTTCCAATCCTGATGACACCCGATTGGTGCGCGGCCTGGGCTTGCCGCAGGCGATCGCGCTGAACGTTGCCAACATGGTCGGGATCGGGCCGTTCGTCACGATCCCGCTGTTCATTGCCGCGATGAACGGACCGCAGGCGTTGATTGCGTGGGTGATCGCGGCCGTGCTGGTGATCTGCGACGGGCTGGTCTGGAGCGAACTCGGCGCGGCGTTGCCCGGCAGCGGCGGGACGTATCACTTCCTTCGCGAAATCTTTGGCAAGAGTTCGTCAGGCTGGGGGCGGCTGCTGCCGTTTCTGTTTGTCTGGCAATTCCTGGTCAGCGGCACGATGGAGATCGCGTCGGGCTACACCGGCGCGATGCCGTATGTCGCATACGTTTGGCCGAACTTGGCCGCGACGCTCAGCGCCTGGCGAGTTCCCGGCGGCACGAGTTCGCTCGCGGCGGTGTGCTGCTTGGTCGTGACGTGGCTGCTGTCGCGGCGGATCGACGTTGTCGGCTGGCTGGGAATCGTGTTTGGAATCGGCACGCTGATCACGGTGCTGACCATCATCGTCGCGGGGTTGCTGCACTTCGACGCGGCGCTGCTGACGTTTCCGCCGGACGCATTCGAGATCACTCCCACCTGGGTGCGCGGGTTGGGAGCGGCGATGCTGATCGCGATCTACGACTACTTCGGCTACTACAACATCTGCCACTTGGGCGAAGAGGTGCGCGATCCTGGCCGCACGATTCCGCGTGCGGTGATCGGTTCGGTTGTGCTGGTCGCGGCCGTGTATCTAATCATGAATCTGTCGATCATTGCCGTCGTGCCGTGGCAAGAGGCGATGAAATCCAAAGAGATTGCCTCGCTCTTCATGGAAACGCTGTTTGGCCGCCGAGTCGCCGTGATGTTCACAGGGCTGATTCTGTGGACGGCACTGGCGTGCATGTTCGCGATCACGCTGGGGTACTCGCGGATTCCGTATGCGGCGGCGCTCAACGGCGACTTTTTTCCGGCGTTCGGTCGCGTACACAAGACCAAGCGTTATCCGGCGGTGTCGTTGTGGACGCTGGGTGGGTTGACGGCGGTGTTTTGTTTTCTGCCGTTGCAGTTGGTCATCGAAGCGGCGGTGACGGTGCGGATTCTGGTGCAGTTTGTGGCGCAGATCATCGGACTGCATGTCTTGCGGACGACTCGGCCAGAGGTCGTGCTGCCGTTTCGCATGTGGCTGTATCCGTTGCCGAGCTTGTTGGCTCTGGGCGGATGGCTGTTCGTTTTGGGGACGCGAGCGGATCTGCTGTGGATGGTGTTCGGGGTGCTGGCCAGCGGCGTGGCGGTGTTCTTCTTTTTCTTGTGGCGGCGTGTGTTGTAGGTTGGGATTCCATCCCGACCGAATCATTGGTCGGGATGGAATCCCAACCTACGAAGGCCCGTCCTACTCGCTTCGGTTCGGCAACCTCCGCTATTCTCCGCGCATGTTGCACGATGCTCATTCCCCGTTGCTGACACGGATTGTCGATGCGTTGATCCGCTGGCGTGGAACGCTGCTGATTCTGGCGTTGCTGGCGACCGCCGCCGCTTGGCCGATTTCGCGGCGACTCTCGTTCGAGCAGTCGATTGAATCTCTTTACGCGACCGACAACCCGCATCTCCGAGACTTCCGGCTCAGCCGCCAAGCGTTCGGCGGCGACGAATTCTTGATCGTCGCGTACTCCGACGGGGAATTGTTTTATCCGGACAGCAACACTCTGACAGACGCTGCCCGCGAACGGATCACCGATTTTGCGAAGAAACTCAGTCAGGTTCCCGGCGTCTCCAGCAAGAGCACTCAGCATCTGGCTCACGCCTTGAAGTTTCCTTATGGGCGTGAGCTCATTCGAAAGATGGTCAACGGCTTGCTGCTGGGAAGCGATGGGCACACCACCGCCATCGGACTGCGATTGCTGAGCGAAAAGGAATCGCCCATTTCGCGCGGCGAGACGATCGCGCTGATCCGCGAACTGGCGGATGCTCACGAACCGCCGGCGATGGTGGTGGGTGAGCCGGCTCAGATTCACGACATGTTTCGCTACGTCGAGGAAGACGGCCGCAAGTTGTTCCTGGTCTCGCTAGCTCTGTTGGCCTTCGTGCTGGTGCTGCTGCTGGAAGTCATTCAGTGGAAGCTGATCCCGCGGCTGGCGTTCATCGCGCTGTTGAACTTGGTCAATTGGCTCCCTCTGATCGGTGTCGCAATCATGCTGGCGCTGCTCTGGCTGCGCTGGGTTGTGCTGACAGTGTTGGTGGTACTGGTCAGCATCGTCTGGACCGAGGCCCTGCTGGTCGTCAGCGGCCTGCGGCTGAGCATGGTCAGCTCGATGCTGAATTCGTTGATCACGATCATCGGCGTGGCGACGTCGATGCACGTGCTGTTGTTTTTTCGCGAACAACATCGGACGCATTCGCCAGAGGAAGCACTGGGACATTCGATTCTGCAATTGGCCAAGCCGGTGTTTTGGTCGATTGCGACGACGGCGTTCGGCTTCGGAGTGCTGGTCACCAGCCACATCAATCCGGTCGCCAGCTTCGGCCTGATGATGGCGATCGGCACGCTGGTGGTGCTGGTCTCGGTCACGGTTCTGTTGCCCGGTTGCCTGCTCTTCGGCCGGCTCCCCGCCGAGCCGCCCCCATCCGCGACAGATCGATACATCGCGGGGGCTCTGGGACGCATCACGTTGTGGGTGGAACATCATCCGAAACAAGTCGCGGCCGTTTCGCTGATCGTCGTGGCGTTCGCCGGACTGGGCTTCCTGCGATTGCGCGTCGAAACCGACTTCAGTAAGAACTTCCGAGCCAACAGTCCCATCGTGCGGTCGTTGGATTTCGTGGAATCGCGCCTGGGTGGAGCCGGCTCGTGGGAAGTCAACTTCCCAGCACCGGAGCAACTCGATTCAGAATTTCTCGATCGCGTGAAAGCCTTCGCCGAACGGTTGCGCCAAGAGTTCGGTAACACTGGCGACGAGCAGCGTGCCGGGCGTCTCTCGAAAGTGATCGCCATCACTGACGGCTTGGAATTGGTCCCCGAACGGCTACCGACTCTCACCTTTCCGTTTCTCAGAAACGCCTCACTGGAAGAGCGTCTGGAAATGCTCGGCGCGTTTCAGCCGGAGTTTGTCAGTAGTCTCTACAGCCCGACCCAGCGCCGCATGCGGCTAATGCTGCGGGCTTATGAACGTCAGCCGTCGGAATCCAAACTCCAACTGATCCAAGAGGTCGAACGACTCGCCATCGAACATTTGGACGACGTGAATTCCGCGACCGCGACCCACCCTTCTGGAGTCGAGCATCAGCCACCCAAAGCCACCGGCCTGTTCGTGCTGCTGGCCTTCTTGATCGACAGCCTGATGGGAGACCAATGGACCAGCTTCCTGCTGTCAGCCGTCGGCATCACCAGCATGATGTGGATCGCCTTTCGGAATCTGCCGTTTGGCTTGATGTCGCTGGTCCCCAACGTGTTTCCAAACATTCTGGTGATCGGCGCGATGGGCTGGCTCGGTCTGCCGATCAACATCGCGACCGCCATGATCGCGTGCGTGTCGATGGGGCTGACGGTCGATTCCAGCATCATCTACATCGACGGCTATCTCCGCGCGCGGGCGAGTGGCATGCGCGTCTATCAAGCGTTGCACGAGACGCACCGGCACGTCGGTCGAGCCTTGGTCTACACGAACCTGGCCCTCATGGCCGGATTCAGCGTGTTGGCTCTCTCGCATTTTATTCCGCTCGTTTATTTCGGATTGCTCGTCAGTCTGGCGATGTTCGGCGGGCTGGTCGGCAACCTCGTCTTCCTGCCGCTGCTGATCGGCTGGTGGGATGGGCGGAAAGAACGAATGACGAAAGTGACCGGCGAGCGTGGCGGCGTCAGCCACTCGGTGTCTTCGCCGCAGGACCGAGGGGCGAACGCCGCCCCGCTCGCCTGAATGTCTCACGGATGGCAGTTCGAGTCGAATGGTCATTACGATCCCGGCCATCATGCTTCTTCACGGAAAATCCATCAGTCCTGGCGTCGCACACGGCACCGCTCATGTGCTGGATGTGGGGGAATGGTTATCGGCTGCATTGGCCGTGCAGGCCAACGGCTCGGCCGAGCGTGAGTTCGGTCGCTTCGATCTGGCGGCCACGCGAGCGATCTCGCAACTCGAACGGGTCTCGCGGCAGCTCAAGCATCAAGGACGTAGCGACGATGCCGAAATTTTTGGTGCACATGCTTTGATGTTGTCGAACACGGACTTTCGCCAGCGAGTCTTGTCGCGCATCCGCGACCACGGAGCTTCGGCCGAAGCGGCGGTCGCGACCGTCGTGGCCGAGTTGCAGGACACGTTCAAGGCCAGTCCGCAGCCGTTCATTCAAGACAAGGCGGCCGACATTCTCGACATCGGCCGGCGCGTGATTCTGTGCCTCGCGAATGAGAGCGACCGCGAGGCGCACTCCTCACAAATCGTCGTCGCCCCCAGTTTGATGCCGTCTGAGTTCGTGCGGTTGGCCCACCAAGGGATCGCCGGAGTCGTGACGGAATCGTGCTCGATGAAATCGCACACGGCGATTCTGGCACGCGGGTTCGGAGTACCGTTCGTGACGGGGATCGCCGACGTCGTGTCCCTGATCGCGCACGGAGCGACTGTGCTGCTCGACGCGACGACCGGCCGAGTGCTCGTGAATCCACGCGACTCGGAACGGCGACTGGAGAACGAACTGCGGCAACACATCGCCGAAACAGCCGCACTCACGGAACCGGCTCCAACCACGACCGCCGACGGCGTGCCGGTCAAGCTGTTGCTCAACATCAGCGACCCGCTGGAAGCTCGCGCGGTCGGACAGTTTTCACTGGCCGGAGTCGGCCTCTTCCGCACCGAGTTCCTCTACATGGACCGGCCCACGTGGTTGAACGAGGAAGACAGCTTCGCGGCCTATCAGTCGGTCGCAGGCAGCGTGGGCGAAGGCGAATTGCACATCCGCCTGGCCGACTTCGGCGCGGAGAAATGTCCCACCTATGCCGACATCCCGGTCAACAAGAATCCGAGTCTGGGCATTCGCGGCGTGCGATTGCTGCTGGACCGCGAAGACATCTTGCGCCCGCAGGTCCGAGCGATCGCGCGCATCTGTCAACATCGGCCAGTAACGGTGCTGATCCCGATGGTCGATACGCTCGACACGCTGCAAGCGATTCGCGGCAAGCTGGTCGATGCCTGCGACCTTGCGCCGGGAGAATCACTGCCGTTTAAGTTGGCCGCGATGATCGAAGTTCCCGCCGCCGCCATGATGATCGACGAACTCATTGAGTACGTGGATGCGGTCTCGATCGGCCTGAACGACCTGACGCAATACTTGCTCGCCGCCGACCGCGACGACGAGTTGTGCGAGCGTTATCACGATGCTCTGCAACCTGCGGTGCTTCGATTGCTCCACCAAGTCGTCGCCGCTGCCGATGCCGCCGGAAAACCAGTCACGCTGTGCGGCGAACTCGCTGGCGATGCATCGCTGACTGGCGTGCTGCTGGCCCTCGGCGTGCGACGCTTCAGCGTGTCACGCTCACATGTGCCGCTTGTCGCGAAAGCGCTGCGACAAGCGAACGTCGCGCGATTGACGCCGTTCGCTGCGGAGTTGTTAGCTCAACGACGCGGCCAAGACGTGCGTGCGGTCGTGGCGAATCGGTTTCGAAACTAACCCGACGCGCAAGCGAGGAATGGAAACCACTGACAATTTCGATCGCCTCGATTGCACATCGGGTTGGTGCCACAGATAAGAATTAACCTTCCACGAGAACCATCGTTGGCTGCCTGCTGATCAAAACTCGAGCTTTTAGACCGATGATCCCCACGGATGGCATGGCGATACCACGGATAGAAAAGGGCTTCGCGTTTTTCATCCGTGGTATCGCCATGCCATCCGTGGGGATTTTCGGGCTCCATGACAGTTCAATTACGATCTGTGGCATTCGTGTGGCTCAATACGGCATCAGAATCTCGTTCTCGTCGATGCCGGCGATGGCTTGGAAGCCGCCAGCAGCGATGGCTTCGCCGAGCTTTGTGACCGTCCTGAAATACCCGCTGCTTGGACGCTGCCCTGTCAGCTTGCGTCGCAGGTCTTGGCAGAGCACATCGGCGGCGGTGTGAATCAGTTCGTCTTTTCGGCGCAACGCCCACAACGCCGTCACCAACATCACGACCTGATCTTGAATGCGAGCGGATAACTCGGCCATCGAACATTGGCGGTCGGCCAAGCCGAGCTTGAATTTCTGCATCAGCCCATCGACGGCCAGGCGTGAGTTCTGCAATTGAATCGTCGCCCATTCGGCGTGCTCACGCAGCACGCTTGGCCCGCCGGATGGAATCGTCGCGCGGGCGGGGCTGCTCAGATGCGCTCCAAACCACCACTTCGCATACGGGCCAACCGCACCGCGCAAGGCCCAGGCATGCGCCGGGTTCATCGGATTCGGTTTCCGAATGCCTGCGGCGGCGAGGGCTTTGCCGATCGGTTCGTAGTATTTCGTGCCGTGCTCTTTAATGAGCGACTTGAGGAACGCCATGCCGAGCATTTCGCCTTCACCCTCGTAGATGCACGGGGCGAGGAACTCGTGGACGTTGTCGCCGAACAGGTGGCCGTGCAGGAACGCTCGGCCGCCGTGCGTCTTCATGAACAACTCGATGGCCGCTTCCTTCTGCGACTCGCTGCCGAAGATCTTGGCGATGATGCACTCCATCTCGCCGCGATAGCCTTCGTCCAACTGCCAGCCGCACCAATCGACGAGCGCATCGCAACCGACGATCAGCGCGGCCATCCGTCCGCAGCGGCGGCGGACCAGTTCGCGCGTTTCGATCATCGCGCCGTATGTCTTGCGAAAGCGTGCCCACGGCAGCATGTTCGCCAGCATGGCGCGGATCGTCCCGGCGGCATTCGCACAGAGCGCGACTCGTCCGCGATTCAGGCCGTGATAGGCGATGGTCAGACCGTCGCCCCGACCAGCGTCGAGCAAATTGTCCTTCGGAACTTTGAAGTCCTTGAAGACGAGTCCGTTGTTGTACGAGTGCTTGAGCGCGTACAGCCCGTATCGTTTGGTTTGGAATTCGGCGTTCTCTTGATCGGGCAGGTCGGCGATCAAGACGGCCGGCTTCTTGTTGATCAGGCAGACGAGACCAATCGTCCGGCCGGCGATGGCGTTCGTGATGAACAGCTTCTCGCCATTGACGACGTAATGATCCCCTTCGAGCTTGGCTTCCGTCTTGAGCGCGGTCAGATCGGACCCGGCACACGGCTCTGTCAGCGCGAATGCCGACAGACGATTTCCACTGGCCAACTTCGGCAAGAAGTTCGCTTTCTGCGACGGCGAACCAAATGCTCTCACCGGATCGACCGCGCCGATGCAGCCATGCACCGAGGCCAATCCCGCAACGGTCGGATCGACGGTCGCCATCTGACGTAGGAATCTTGCGAACGCCATGAACGGTGTGGCTGTGCCGCCGTACTCGCGATCGACCAGCAAGCCCCAATAGCCCGCGGCACCGAGTTCTCGCAGCACGGTGTCAGAGATCTTGCGCTGTTCGGTAAGCAGCGTCTTCTCACGGACATGACGGCGCACGACTTCGAGCGAAGCGTCCATCACCTTCTGGCACTCTGGCGGAGTCGTCGGCTCCGGTGCGACAAAGAGCTCGACTGGGAAGCGGTCATCCCACACCGCTTGATGTACGGGACTGCCAGCCGTTTGATACTTCTTGGCAAACATCGCCTCGACTTGCTCGTCGGCACGATCCAGCGCTCCCGTGCGCTTCGCTTCGTCATCACTCTTGCCGCTGAGCTTCAGGGCGGTTTCAACGAATGTGGCCTTCTCCGGTTCTTGCAGTTGCGTCGACACGAGAGACTCCTTTCGAGCGGTGACTCCTTCGCGAACAATCCCATCGGTTCGCGACATCGGCGGGAGAGTACCTGTCTGCCCACAACGTGAGAATGCGGGTTTTGGATCGAGAAGCGTGCCCCGGGGTCAGGTCTTCAAATTTCATTTTGGCTTAGGTGACGAGGATAAATGAGTTCGCGTTTTTGCACCGACAACCTCTGCGCTCTGCGCTCTTCGCTCCTCTGCGGTGCAATATCGCAGTCATTGCACCGCAGAGGAGCGAAGAGCGCAGAGAAATACAAAACACGAAGTTGTTTCTCCTCGTCCCCTTAGCGATTCACCCCTGACTTTGATTCCACATCGCCGTTCCAGTTCACATCACACGTCATTTGCGTGGCCAAAAATGAAATTTGAAGACCTGGCCCCTGACCGGTTCTAAGACCACAAATTGGCTGCTTGCGAGGCCCCACAGCGGCGGCTAACCTCCCCCTCCCTTTGACCGCCCAAGCGGTCGGATCGAACCCTGTTTGAGGGTGGCGGCTCACTGATGTCTGATCCGAATCAACGCATTGTCATCACCGGCATCGGCCTGACCGCTCCGAACGGTAACTCATTGGCTGAGTACCGCGCCAACTTGCTGGCGGGGAAGTCCGGCGTCTGCAAGTACGAAATCCGCTACATCGGCGAGACGCTGGCCGGAGTCTGCAACTTCGACCCGCTGAAGTATCAGAAGCGGAAGGACGTTCGCCGCGGCACGCGAGCCGGCTCCATCGCGATCTATTGTGCGAACGAAGCCGTTCAACACAGCGGTTTGAATTGGGCTGACGTTCGCAAGGATCGAGCCGGCGTCTTCATCGGCATCACCGAGCACGGCAACGTCGAAACCGAAAATGAGATCTTTGAGATCTCGAAATTCAACTACGACACCAGCGTTTGGTCGCATCACCACAACCCGCGCACGGTCGCGAACAGCCCGGCCGGTGAAGTGACGCTCAGTTTGGGGATCACCGGCCCGCATCTCTGCATCGGAGCCGCTTGTGCCGCCGGCAACGCGGGCTTCATTCAAGGCTTGCAGATGTTGCGGCTGGGTGAGGTCGATTTGGCGATTGCCGGCGGAGTCTCCGAGAGCATTCACACGTTCGGCATCTTCGCCGGCTTCAAGAGCCAAGGCGCACTCGCCACGAATTCCGAGCCGACACGTGCCTCGCGGCCGTTTGATCTGGATCGGAACGGCATCGTCGTTGCCGAAGGTGGGGGGCTGGTCACGCTCGAACGCTTGCCGGATGCGCTCAAACGCGGAGCGACGATTTACGGTGAAATCGTCGGACATGCGATGAATTCGGACGCGACCGACTTCGTGCTGCCCGACCCAACTCGGCAGGCGGAGTGCATGTCGCTCGCGCTGAAGCGGGCCGGCATCGGACCGGATGCGATCGACATTCTCAGCAGCCATGCGACCGCAACCGAGCAAGGGGACATCGAGGAATCGCTCGCGATTCACAAGGTCTTCGGCGATCGGGCCAGTCTCGCGATCAACAACACAAAGAGCTTCATTGGCCATGCGATGGGAGCGGCAGGAGCGCTCGAACTTTTGGGGAATCTCCCCGCGTTTGACGACCTTATCGCCCACGCTACAATCAATCTCGACCGGCCAGACCCCCGTTGTGCGTTGCCTCAGATCGTGGCCAATACGCCCCGGAAAATGGACCGAGTCGAGTACATCCTCAACAATTCGTTTGGCATGTTGGGGATCAATTCCGCAGTCATCGTGAAACGGTATTCGGGAGAGTAAGAGGAATGAGCGCCGATCAGATTCGTCAAGTCATCATGAAGATCCTCTGCCGGATTGCTCCGGACAATGACCTCACGGCGCTGAAGGACGAAGTGCCATTTCGCGAACAAATGGAACTGGACAGCATGGACTTCCTCGACATTGTCATGGAACTCCGTAAGGCGTACCGCGTGCAGATTCCGGAAGAGGACTACGGCTTCCTGAGCACGATGGCCAGCACGGTCCAATACCTGATCCCGAAGCTGCAAACCGCGACAGCCTGAGATCGGCGGAAGATTCAGCATGAATCCCTCAGTTGATCCGTCCGTGATTGAAGACTTGCCGAAGGCGGCTCCGGTTGAGTTCGCTGGCCAGTGGGTGGCCTGGAATCGCGAGCAAACGGAAATCATCGGCCACGGCTCGACTTGGATGGATGCTCGGCAAATGGCGATCGAGGGTGGTTCTCCGGACCCCATTCTCCAAAAAGTTCCCCGGCCTGAGTCTGTCTTCATCGGTGCGCGGCGATGAGGTTTCGCTATCGGTCGGTGATCTCGATGGACTCAGTAACGGGCGCTCAATTGCTGCTGATGCGTCCCGAAATTCCGATCACCGTCGTCGGCTCTCGTGGCTGCGTGACTTACTCAGCACTGGTTGATACTGGAGCGGACAACGTCGTTTTTCCCAGATCGATCGCCGATCAACTGGGGATCGACCTCAGTCCCAGCCAACGATCCGAAGCGGTCGGCTTTGGCGGCGGATCGGTCGCTCTACTCTGCGGCACAACAACTCTCGAAATTGCCGATGCGACATCTGTGCTGCGCTGGTCATCGCAGGTTTTATTCAGTGATTGCCAACCCCAGGATGATGACGTGATTTTGCTGGGATACTTTGGATTCTTGGAATTCTTTCAGGCGAATTTCGACGGCCTTCGTGGCTGGTTGGAACTGCTTTCGAACCATCGATTACCGCTCGACAAGACAATCTCGTCGAGAAACTGAAACTCTTCACGACGAGTTCCCGCGTCGGATTTACTTTGCGATGTACGACACCATCATCATCGGAGCTGGCCTGTCAGGACTCGCGGCGGGGATTCGGCTGGCGTATTACGAGCGGCCCGTTTGTGTCGTCGAGAAGCACACGACGATCGGCGGGCTGAATTCGTTTTATCGGCTCCGCAAGCGCGATCATGATGTCGGCCTGCATGCCGTCACGAACTACGCGAAGCCCGGCACGAAGACCGGACCGCTCAGCAAATTGCTACGACAACTGCGGCTTCGTTGGGAAGATTTCGACCTCACGCCGCAGTGTGGTTCGAGCGTCGCCTTTCCCGGCGTAACGCTGCGATTCACGAATGAGTTCGCATACTTCGAGCAGCAAGTCGCCGAGATGTTTCCGTCACAAATTGACGGTTTCCGCCGGCTCGTCGCGCAAATCCAGCAGCACGACGAGTTGAACCTCGCGAACCGCGAGACCTCCGCTCGCGAGATCGTCAGCCGAGCGATCACTGACCCGCTGCTCGTGGACATGATCTTTTGCCCGTTGATGTTCTACGGCAGCCCGACGGCCCATGACATGGACTTCACTCAGTTCGTGATCATGTTCAAGGCGATCTTTCTAGAAGGCTTCGCTCGGCCGCATGAAGGCGTACGGCTCATCATGCGGAAGATGATCCAGCAGTACCGCAAGTTTGGCGGCGAGCTGCGACTGCGTTCGGGAGTGAAACGCATCTTGTCGAGCAACGGCAAAATCACCGGCGTCGAACTCGAAAGCGGAGAAGTGCTCGAAGCCAAGCACGTCGTGTCGAGCGCAGGCTCGGCCGAGACGATGCGGATGTGTGATGTCCCGCCTCCAGAACAAGAGCCGTATCAGCCGGGAGCAGTCTCGTTTGTCGAGACGATCTTCTCGCTCGACGTCATGCCGTCAGATCTTGGCCACAACGAGACAATCATTTTCTACAACGACAACGAGCGATTCGTGTACGACGCCCCGACTGAGCCGATCGACTTGCGCAGCGGCATCATCTGTTCGCCCAACAATTTTCAGTATGCCACGCCACTCGACGAGGGCCGGGTCCGCATCACGGCTCTCGCGAACCCCGACTATTGGATGAACCTGCCGCAGGACGAGTACGTCGCCGAGAAAGAGGCTTGGACGAAACGAATCGTGGAATCCGCGATCCGCTTCTTGCCCGACTTCCGCTCACACGTCATCGACACCGACGCCTTCACGCCGCGCACGATCACCAAGTTCACCAGCCACTTCAACGGTGCGGTTTACGGAGCACCTCACAAGATTCGCACCGGCACGACGCACCTCGAAAACCTGTTTCTGTGCGGCACCGATCAGGGCTTCTTGGGGATCATCGGCTCAATGCTGTCCGGCATCACGATCGCGAATTTGCATCTACTGAAGCCGACGTCGGCCTGATTCGACGGAACACCTGACCCCGCTCGCCTTTCTCGTATTAGCTCGACGCGCAAGCGAGGGATGCTTGCAGGAGCCCCTCGCTTGCGCGTCGGGCGAGTGATTGCTCAACAAGCGGTTGTCGTGGCGCGTACTCCAGCGCGAGCAGCGACAGATCGTCGTGAATCGGCGCCGCACCGCGCCAGGCAGCGACTTGGCTCACAACCTCGGTCAACGCCGTGCCGAGTGGCTGGTGGGCCGAGTCTCGCAGCGTCTCGAACAATCGAGAGGCTCCGAAGAGTTCGTCGGAGAGGTTCATGCTTTCGGTCACACCGTCGCTGTAGAACACCAGCCGCTCGCCCGGAGCCAGTTGGAGGCGATGCTCGTCGTAGTCATTCTCAATGATACCGACCGGCAGCCCCTCACCCGGCAGGAGGGCCGTGTTTCCGCATGTGTCAATCAGCACCGGAGGCGGGTGTCCGGCGATGGTGTATCGAAACTCGCCGGAGTGGCGATTGAGAATGCCGTAGAACAGCGTGAAGTATTGCTCGCCCAATGATTGAGCCGTCATGCGCGCATTGAGTTGCGTCACGGCTGCCGCCGGCGACTGCAATTCGTACTCGTCCGAGTGATCCCGCCGCTGCCACAAGACCGAGGACGGGTCTTGATGGCACGAGAGAGATCGACAGACGCCTACGGCCAGCAGCGCGGCTTGCACGCCGTGACCGCTGACGTCGAGCATAAAGACCCCGACGTGATCCTGATCCAGCGGCAGAACATTGAGCATGTCCCCGGCCAGTTCGTCGCACGGTGAGTAATGCCAGGCAAATTGCACATCGGGGATGTCGGTCAATCGTTTGGGAAGCAGCTCCTGCTGGATATTCGCGGCCGCGGCCAGATTACGTTTCATCTTGGCGTTGGCTTCCGAGAGCCGCTGATGGCGGTCTTCCAGTTCTTGCTGACGCTCGGCGAGACGCTGTTCCAACTCGATGATTCGCTGACCGGGCTGCAAACGAGCTTGCAGTTCATCGGGATTGACCGGTTTGATCAGGAACGAATCCGCACCGGTCACCAATCCGGTGACGAGCGCCTCTTGTTCGGATTTTGAAGTCAGCAGGATGACGTAGACGTAACCGGCTCGATCGGCCGCGCGAATGTTGCGGAGCAGTTCGATGCCGGTCAGACCGGGCATCTCCCAATCGGTGATCACAACCTGGCAATCGTGGTTCTGAAATAATTCCCACGCCTGGGCACCGTTCTCAGCCGCGAGCACCGAGTGCCCCCATTGCTCCAGTTGGAACCGGAGCAAGCTGAGCGGGATCTTGTCGTCGTCGGCAATCAGGATGCGCATGATTTTGTGGGACGGGCACTTTTGCCCGACTGGCCTTTCAATTTGGAAGACGGGCAGGAGTGCCCGTCCTACGGACTACACGGACAGCGTCGGTTGAGTTTGAGCACCGAGAAACGCACTGAAGTCGGCTTTGCGATCCATCGCACATTCGATGTTGCCGTTGGCGTCTTCAACGGGCAGGACGTGAGCATTGAACTTGGCGGCGTGGTTCTCGGCGCGCAGGCGACATGCGCGGCGGCGCTCGGCGGAACTAGCGTTCGCTCGCAACCTTTTCCCGGCGCGACGTTCCGCCGCCAGTTCCAGACAGAAGTAAAACGCCATGCCGCTCAGTGCAAACAGATGACACAGATGAGCAACCTGCGGCGTCAGAGACACACCCGCGCTGAGGGCCAGCAGCACACAAGCCAGCAGCACGTTTCCGAATCGCAGCGTCACTGACCAAGGCAAATTGTCCGCTGCTTCATTTCGAGAGGGCTGGCTCATCGATGGTCCTTTGCGAGAGTAATAACGTTCCAGCGGCAAGCGCGACCGCCGTCGCAGTTCACGTCCACTCTAGGTCGCACTCCGTCGCGGCAGCGAACGTGGCGACCGAGTTCGGGAAAAACCTGATCTCGGTGGTAACCAATCCAGTACGGCCGTGAGACGTTCGCCGTCTACGACCAAGAACTCCGATACGTGGTTTGGAATCCGTTCATGGACCGACACAGCGGCGACCGCGAGCGTATCCTTTCCGCCGGTGCCGCAGGGTTTATTGAGCAGCCGATTGACCCGGCGAAGTTTGTTGACGAGATCGAAGCGTACCCGCGATTGAAGTAGCCACGTTCGCCAGAACGTGGGATTGGCACCGATTGCCCCACGCTCTGGCGAACGTGGCTACGGCCATTACCGGGATTTGGTGACGGACCCCGGCAGCGTCCATCACGAACTGAGAACTGCTTTCACACGATATTTATCCAAGGACTCACGATGCCATCCATCAAAGTCGTTCTCGCCGATGATCACGCTGTGGTTCGCGCCGGCATTCGCGCCATGCTCGAAGGGCTGGGCGGAATCGAAATCGTGGGCCAGGCGATCAACGGCCGCGAGGCTCTGGCCTTGGTCGAGCAACATCAGCCCGACCTGCTGCTGACGGATATCTCGATGCCCGAAATGAATGGCCTCGAAGCCACGACTCGCGTCGTCAAGAATTTTCCGAACGTCCGGGTCATCATCATGTCCATGCACACCGCGGAAGAGTATGTGTGGCAGGCACTGAAAGCCGGAGCGTCCGGCTATCTGTTGAAGGACGCGGAACCCGCGGAGTTGGACTTGGCGATCAAGGCCGTCTTGAGCGGCGCGACGTACCTTGCGCCGTCAGTGTCGAAAGACGTCGTCGAATCCTACATGCGTCGCCTGGGCGGCGAGGCGAACGTGGCCGATGTGCTCACGCCGCGGCAGCGCGAAATCCTGCAACTGATCGCCGAAGGCATGGCGCTCAAGGAGATCGCTCAGTTGCTGCATCTCAGCGTGAAGACCGTCGAAACACACCGCACCACGCTGATGAACCGGCTGGATATCCACGACACCCCCGGATTGGTCCGCTATGCCATGCGCCGCGGCATGATCCCGCCAGCAACGTGATCAAGTGACCGCGGCGGCGTCAGCGATGTGCGACATCGCGCACGCCACGATGTCTTCACGCCAGCTCGGATGCGCTGCTTGGTTCAGGATCTTCCTGAGCTTAAGCGATCACAAGTTCTGCGAGGTATTCTTCCGAAAGAAGACTCATGAGGAATCCCCCGCCATGCCAAACCTCCATAGCGATCACGGGCCAACGGCTTCGGCAGCGACTCCGAGGCCGTTGGTCTTAACGGGTCTGGCGGTCTGGGCGATCGCCAGTGGTGGCGGGTTCCTTTGGCTGCTGTCGTCCTCGGCGACACCCGGTCCGACGAGCGTTCCGGAACCAACGTGGCCGCAGGACAGCCGGATCGTTCCCGATTCCGCGCGAGCCAATCTGGTACTGCTCGTGCATCCGCATTGCCCGTGCAGCCAAGCCAGCATCGCCGAGTTGTCCGAGATCATGGCTTGCTGCAACGGACTGGTTGCCGCACATGTGCTGTTTCTCAAACCGAGTCAAATGCCGGACGGTTGTAAAGTGACGGACCTGTGGCATCGCGCCGCGTCGATTCCCGGCACGCATGTCCGCGCTGACGCAGAAGGCCGCGAGGCATGCCGTTTTGGTGCGCTGACCTCGGGCCAAGTCGTGTTGTACGACCGGGAGGGACTGTTGAATTTCAGCGGCGGCATCACCATCGCGCGCGGACATCGCGGCGAGAGCACCGGACGCCAGGCGATCGTCGATTGGCTGACTCGCAGAACCGCCAAACGTTCGTCGGAAGTGGTCTTCGGCTGCCCCCTGTTTTCAGATCGAGCTCTCGCCGGGAAAGGGACACGATGACGTTGTCCGACGACCCAGCGATCCACGATCGAGCGGCGGTGCTCTGCCGGCAGTACGACCTGGAAGCCAATCGCCGCACGGATCGGCAGTTCGCGGTGTTGATGCTGTTGCAATGGCTGGCGGGGATCGCCGTGGTGCTGTGGCTTTCACCGCGCACATGGGTGGGACCGGACAGCCAACTCCATCCGCATCTGTTCGCAGCCATCTTTCTGGGTGCCGCCACCAATCTTGGTCCGGCGCTGTTGAGTGTGCTGAACCCCGGAGCTCGACTGACTCGCCACATCATCGCGGTGGGACAAGCGCTGTCGTCCGCGTTGCTGATTCACTTGACCGGCGGCCGAATCGAGACGCACTTCCACGTCTTTGGCTCGCTGGCGTTCCTGTCCTTTTACCGCGATTGGCGCGTGCTCGTCTCGGCTTCGGCGATCGTGGCGTTGGATCATTTCTTTCGCGGCGTGTATTGGCCCGCCTCCATCTACGGCATCTCTGCCATCAGCCCGTGGCTGTCGCTGGAGCACGTCGGCTGGGTGATCTTCGAGGACATCTTTTTGTTGCGGTCCATTCTTCACGTTCGACAAGCTCAACAAGTCGCCGCAATGCACAAAGCTCAAGTCGAGGCGGCCAATCACGCCAAGAGTTCGTTTCTGGCCGCGATGAGCCACGACCTGCGCACGCCGCTCAATGGCATCTTGGGGATGAACGACTTGCTGATCGGCACCGAACTGACCGACCGACAACGGCAATTCGTCGACGCCAGCCGCACCAGTGGCAAGCTGCTGCTGCAACTGATCAACAACGTCTTGGACCTGTCCAAGATCGAATCCGGAAAGCTCGAACTCGACTTGCAGGAATGCTCCGTCGAAACGCTGGTCTACGACGTCGTCGAGGCCCTCGGCCCCGGTGCGGCGCAAAAAGGACTGACTCTGAAAGTCCACATCGATCCGGCCGTCAGCGCGACGGTGCTGTGCGATGGGAATCGGCTGCGGCAAATCCTCGTCAACCTGATCGGCAACGCGATTAAGTTCACGGCAACCGGCTCGGTGACCGTCCGAGCCAACTGTGTTCGCCGCGATGATCAACAGCTTCGCGTGCAATTCGACATCAGCGACACGGGCATCGGGATCCCCGAGGATCGGCGAGACCGGTTGTTCTCCCCGTTCACTCAGGTCGATGCTTCGACGACCCGCAAGTTCGGCGGCAGCGGCTTGGGACTCGCCATCTGCAAACAATTGGTCGAGGCAATGGGCGGCTCGATCGGCATCGAGAGTCAGCTCGGGATCGGTTCGACGTTTTGGTTTGAACTCCCGCTGCAAGTCATCAGCCAACGTGACAGTTCTCCGGAGTTGTGGCGGCATCTCGCCAACGCGCGCGTGCTAATCGTTGAGGACGAACAACGTCAGCGGCCACAAATCTGGGACTGCTTGAACGCCTGGAGTTGTCAGCCCACACGAGTTGTCAGCGACGAAGACGCTCGGCTGGCCGTGAGCCGCGCGGGCCTCTTGGGAAAGCCGTTTGACGCCGTCCTGGTCGATCTGCAGACCGCTTCCGGCAACCGCTATCAATTGATCGACGAGCTGTCACGCCGCCACGGTCTGCCAGTGATCGCGATTGGCTCGACCGCCGACAGCAGCGACACCGATTGGCTGCGTCAGCGCGGAATCCGACGACTGCTGCGTGATCCCATCCGCCCCAGTTCGTTGTGCGACGCGCTCATGTCCACGCTCGCGGTGACCTCGGTCGGTGTGCCACAGCCCGCCTCCGACAGTTCGCGTACCCCGGTGCCAACCCATTTGTCCGGCCATGTGCTGGTCGCTGAGGACAACCGCATCAATCAGATGTACGTCACCGAGTTGCTCAAACATTGCGGCTGCACCTGCGACGTCGTGGCCAATGGCGACGAGGCGCTCGAAGCGATGCAACGCGGCAGCTATGACCTGCTGCTCCTGGACTGCCAGATGCCCGAGATGGACGGCTTCACCGCGGCTCGCGAGATCCGCCGCCGCGTCTCCGCACGAGAACTCATCCTCTCAATTCCCATCATCGCCCTGACCGCCAACGCGCTCAAAGGCGATCGCGAACGCTGTCTCGATGCCGGCATGGACGACTACCTGACCAAGCCCGTCGAAGTCCATCAGTTGCGATCCAAGCTCGAACAATATCTCCCCTCAATCAAAACGTAGGACACGCATGGAGTCGGCGAACGGGGCGGCGTCAGCCCCCGGTTCCACGGCGAGCGCACGGAGGAGACAGACCGTACGCGGGGAACATTGACACAAACCCCACCGAGCTTGCCTCGGTGGTTTTTGGGCTTTTGCACTACGCGGAACTCGTAGTGCAAAGGCCCGTTTCCACCGAGGCAAGCTCGGTGGGGTTTGTGCCATCCTCACCCGTGCGCGGTCTAACGCCGCCCCGCTCGCCGGTTGAATTTCCTCACTCAAAAAAACCCATTCCATGAATCATTCCCCCACCGACGCCACACTGACCGAACTCAACGCGAACAGCTCCGCCTTCAAGTTGCCAACGGCCGACCTCGCCGATCTCCGTGAACACTCGCCATCGGCTCCGGCGATCGACATGACAATTCTGCGGCAGCGCTGCTTGGACAACGAAGAATTCATGTTCCTGCTGCTCGACGAGTTCCAAGTCAGCGTCCCCAAACAATTGGTGGGCCTCGCACGACTCGTCGCGGATGCCAACGCCCACGCGATCCGCGATGAGGCACATTCCTTGAAAGGCATCGCCGGCACTCTCGCCGCCGAGGAACTTCGCCAAGCCACCGCCGACCTCGAAGTCGGCACCAACACAAACGATTGGGCGCTGATCCTGAGTTGCGTCATGCGGGTCCATCGAGAAGCCCAGCGCTGCCTCGCGGATATCTCTCGCCTCCGCGCCGTTGCGACCGGCTCCGAATTCGCGGACGCCCTGCTACAACGAGCATGAGAAACCTCGTCCTCCAACGATGCCGTGGTCGAGACCGACGATCTCTTGAGATTCTGCCGAGGCTGTGCCATTGTCTTGAACCACGGGCTACGTCGTGATTCAGGAGAATGTGCCATGTCGATTCGAAGCATCGCTGTCCGACACATTGCGGTGGGACTGGTTTGTCTGCTCTGTGGCTTGATCGTGGTGCCGGCCGTCTGGGCCGCCGTCATCAGCGGCACCATCGAGTCGGTCTCGGCCGACCGCAAAAAAATCACCATCCTGCCGAGCGGGAATAAGCCGAAGCAGGTCTATTCGATCGCCGACGGCACGAACATCACGCTCGACGGCAAGCCCGTGAAGCTTGGTGATCTGCAAGTGGGCCAGCAAATCTCCGTCTTCACGTCGAGCAGTGAGTCGGTCACTCGGTTGACCGTTCGCGGCGGCGAGAGCAAACCGGCAACTCCAGCCACGACGCCCATGCCGAAGACAGTGCCCAAGTCGAAGAAGACGGATTCGGCAGACTCACCGAACGACGACGCGAGCGGCGGCAAACCGGGGGACTCGCCGCAGTTTCGCGGCCCACGCCGCGATGGCCGATCCGGCTCCGGCAACAACATCTCCAACAGTTGGCCGTCGGCTGGGCCAAAGCCCGCTTGGTCGGCGAACGGTTTGGGATCGGGATTCTCCGCAGTCTCGGTCGCGAACGGCCGGGTCTACACGATGGGCCTAAATGGCAACGACGAAAAAGTGTTCGCGCTCAATGAGCGAGACGGCCGACCCGCTTGGTCCGTCTCCACCGGTGGCGGTGCTTACAAAGATGGAACCGGAGACGGCCCCCGCTGTACGCCAACAGTCGATGGCGACCGCCTCTACGCCTTGGGAGCCCTCGGCGATCTGGTGTGTCTCGATGCGAAGACCGGCCAGCGCCGCTGGCACAAGAACATCCTCAAAGAATTCAGCGGCAATGCGGGCCACTGGGGGATCTGCGAATCGCCGCTGATTGACGGCGAGAAAGTCATCGTCACACCCGGCGGCCGAGGTGCGACGGTGGTGGCTCTCAACAAGAACAACGGCAACCTGCTTTGGAAGTCACGAGTCCCCAGCGATCCCGGCCCAGGCTATGCCTCGGCCATCGCCGTCGAAGTCGGCGGCGTGCGCCAGTACGTCAACTTCACGGCGCGCGGGTTGATCGGCATGCGTGCCGACGACGGCGAATTCCTGTGGCAAAGCAACTCGGCGTCGAACGGCACGGCGAATTGCTCGGCGGCCGTCTTTCACGACAACCACGTCTTTTACGGTTCGGGATATGGCACCGGCGGGACGTGCTTGCGGCTCGAATCCAACGGCAACACCACGCGGGCCGAAGAGGTCTACAAAACCCGCGACATGAAGAACCACCACGGCGGCATGGTCATCGTCGACGGCTTCCTCTACGGCTGCGACGAAAACATTCTGACCTGCCTCGACCTCCGCTCCGGCAATGTCCTGTGGAAGGAACGCTCACCCGGCAAAGGCTCGATCACGTTCGCCGATGGGATGCTGATCGTCCGCGACGAGCAAGGCCCGGTGACTTTGGTCGAAGCGAATTCGCAGCGCTACATCGAGAAGGGTCGCTTCGAGCAACCCAATCGCAGCCGTCGTCAAGCCTGGGCCTATCCGGTCGTCGCGAATGGACACCTCTTGTTGCGAGACCAAGAGACGCTCCTCTGCTACGATCTCCGCCGGTAACCCGTTCGTAGTGACTCGATTTATCGAGTCTTGACCAAAGGCGTACCGTACGCCAAAGACCCGATGAATCGGGTCACTACGAACGCTCCATCTTTCACAACTCGAAACGAATGGACGCACTCATGAGCACTGAGGCTTTTGCCGCACCGCCCGCCGACCTGCACGCCCGCAAGCAACTCATCCGCGAACAATCGCACGCCAACCGCAACGCGCAGCCTGATAAAGACGAAATCAGCCGCCACATCGTCGCGTCCTTCATGGCTCAGCCGGAATACGCCGCCGCGCGAGCCGTCATGTTCTACGTCGATGTCCGCTCCGAGGTCCGCACCCGCAACGATCTCGCTGCCGCGCTGCAAACCGGCAAGAAGATCGTCGTGCCATACTGCGTCGATGGCGAACTTGAGCTCTTTCATTTGGAGTCGATGGACGAACTCGAGCTCGGCATGTACCGCATTCTCGAACCGAAGGCCGACCTTCGTCCCGTTCCGGCCAAGCGAGTCGAAGTCGAAGAACTCGATCTGATCATGGTCCCCGGCGTCGCCTTCGACCGCCGAGGCGGCCGCACCGGTCACGGCAAAGGCTACTACGACAAATTGCTCGAGCACGCGTGCCCCGACACGCCGCTGATCGCACTGGCCTTCGAGTGCCAGCTCTTCCCCGAAATCCCGATGCAGCCGCACGACATCTTCATGGATAAGGTCGTCACCGAATCGGCGGTCTATGACGGCTTGGGACGCCGCGGCGAAGTGGAGTCATCGGTGCCTTCGAAGCCAAGATGAACGCCATTGAAAATTGAGGATTGGAAATTGAAAACTGCAAATTGACGGCAAATGCTGCGTTCATTTTGCAGTTTCCAATTTCCATTTTTCAATTCTCAATACCCCACTCTTTCCTTTGGGCTTTGCCTTCCATGACGACAACTTCCTTCCCCGGCTGCGAAATCGAAGACACCTACGCCGAAGCCTTCCGCAGCATCTACGCTGAGATCCTCGTCACGGCACGAGATCGCAAGTGGCTGCAACATGCCGTCAACAAGGCGACCGGCCACGCCAGCAGCACGATCTTTTGCGACTGCGAAGCGGGAGTCGATCGCTTCGTCGGACCCGGCGGCGATGAATCATTCGCGACTCCTGACGGCCGGCCGGGCGCGATCATCCAGATGCACGTCCCGCGCTTTCGCAAGGATCGTGAGCCAGCTCTTGAACGTTCGCTGCTGACGCGCATCAGCCAGAACGTGCTGACGTGTCCGACGGCCGCGTGCTTCAACCTGCTCGACACCGAGCCGTACTTCAAACTCGGCCGCAAGATCGCCTTCTTCGGTGATGGATATCAAACGCGAGTCATTCGTCACGGCCGCAAGATGTGGGCGATCCCGATCCTCGGCGGCGAGTTCGTGCTCGACCGCCGCTTCGGATTCCGCGACGGCATCATGGGGGGCAACCTCTGGTTCATGGGCGAGTCCATCGACTCCGCCATCGAAGCCACCGAACGGGGAGTCGCCGCCGTCGAGAAAGTTCCGGGCGTCATCATGACCTTTCCCGGAGGAATCGCGCAAAGCGCGTCGAAAGCCGGCAGCCGATACTCGTTCATGGTCGCCAGCACCTATCAGCAATACTGCCCGACGCTGCGTGAGAAGCTCGGAGCGGAAAGCCGTCTGCCTCCGAACGTGAACTCGATCATGGAAATCGTGATGAACGGCCGCGACCTCGAAACGCTTTCGATCGCGACGCAAGCCGCCATCGCCGCCGCGCGCACGACTCCCGGCCTCGTGAAGATCACCGCCGGCAACTACGGCGGCCGCCTCGGTAAGTCGTTTATCTATCTGCTGCCGCGCGAGACCGCGAACGCAACGTGACGATCACGAACGCCACGACACACGGCACCGC
Organism: Planctomyces sp. SH-PL62; assembly: GCA_945905295.1. Taxonomy (GTDB): domain Bacteria; phylum Planctomycetota; class Planctomycetia; order Planctomycetales; family Planctomycetaceae; genus SXKJ01. The sequence goes on from CAMDPX010000081.1 coordinate 25,121, forward strand.
GATCCACGCCCAATACTTCGGCCCAAACACGACGGTCCCGTTGAGCATCATCACCAGCCAAATTCCGTGACGCAGCGCTCCGAGCGATCGAAGCTCGCGCGATCGAAACTCACGCAGGGCATCGAACAGCCACCACGCGACGAAGGCAAAGTTCACGAAAACGGACCACGGCAACTCCACGCCGAGAACACGCCGAGTCTCCATCGCCGTGTGCCGCATCGCATTGGCCAGGCTCCAGCAATGCCCGACCCCCATCGCGACGACGACATGAGCCACACCGGCCAACGCGCCGATCAGCCAAATCCAGCGGATCACGCGATCTCGCGCGGCGAATGAGCGGTCAGAGGCTTCGACGAACACTCGGAACAACCAAGCGGCGACGGCCAGCCAGATCGTCACGCGGATGAACCACCAACCGAGTGCGAGAGTATTGATCACAATGCCCCGAGGTTAAGAAGTCACTTCAAGAAGGAGCCCGACGAATGAAAGGAGACGACGAATGTTGGACCGTTGAATTGCATTCGTCGTCTCCTTTCATTCGTCGAGCTCTTCTTCTTCCACTTCGTTTCCGCATTCGCGGTGCTATTTCTTCGAGTCAGTTTTCTCAACCGGCTTCTTGGCCTTCTGCTTGGCAATGTAATCCTTGGCCTTGGCTTCCAGCGCGGGAGTCTTCAGGCCGACCGTCTTCGCCTCAGCGAGCGCCGCGTCGTAGGTCAGTCCGCCATCGAGCACGCGATGGGCCAGCCACACGGCTCCGACGCGATTGGCCGCGGTGCAGTGCAACAGCATCGGCCGTTGGTCTTTTTCATTGAGCAGCTTGCGGAGCTTGTCAAAGTTCTCGTCCGTCAGCGATTCAGGTCCGGCGATCGGGACGTGGTGGTATTCAAGGCCCAGGCTCTTCAGCGTCTTGGCTTCGTCGAAATCCATTTCGTCCTTGGTCCGCAGATTGAGCACCGACTTCACGCCCCGTTTCTTGAACTCCTGAAAGTCTTCGGGGCTGGGTTGCCCGGCGAGGTAAATGTCGCCGAGAGCATGCAGTTGTTTGACCGAGCCGCATTTGGCTGGTTCGAGTTTCTTAGGCTTTTCGATCTGCGCAGGTTTGTCCTCGGCAAACGAGATTGAACAGGACAAAGCGACGGCGACGACGAGCAGGCGTGCGAGCATGAAGAACTCCTTCCAGATTTGTTGGCGAGCGGGGCGGCGTCAGCCCCCCAGTCTGGCATTGAATGCACCGGGGGGCTGACGCCGCCCCGCTCGCCTGGTTTTCGTTGAGTGTTATTCCGGCAGCAGCTTGCCCTTCGTTTCCGGCGCGAGCCAAATGATGCCCAGGCCGATGACGTACACAAAGCTCATCACACTGCACGCGAAGGCGTGGCCCCCTTGAAACGTCTGACCGAAAAGGTGGATCTCTTTGGCGAACAAGTTGCCGGTTTGCAGTGCTCCGACAGCGGCCAAGATGCGGCCGAAGTTGAACGAGAAGCCTTGTCCGGTCGCCCGGACTTTCGTCGCGAACAGCTCCGGCAGGTACAGCGGCAGCCAACCGTAGAACGACGCCGTGCAAGTACCGGCCAGGAAGCACGTCACCAAGAACATCGGGCCGTACTCGGTGTTTCCTTGGAAGAACAGCAGCACCGTGACCAGCGACGTGGCACACATCAAACAGTACGTGATGCGCCGGCCCAACCAGTCGCCGATCAACGCCGCGCCGATCGTGCCGACGATCGCTCCGATCGCCAGACAAATCTGCGTGTACTCTTTCGCGTTGGCGATGTCCTTCCCTTCGGTCAACTTCGCGGCCCAGGTCGGAGCCCACTGGGTCGAACCCCATGTTCCCAGCAATGCGACGGCGCTCAAGCACGCTCCCAACAGCATGCGTTTGAGCGTCGGCTTCCAAGCGTCGGCGGTCGCTCCGCTCGTGGCGAAGCTTCGCTTGAGATACTGCATCACCGGGAAGACGTAGCCCACAGTCGCGACCACCACACCGAGCAGCGTCCCCCCCAATCGCGCAAGCATCGGCAGTTCGTTCGCCCACACGTAGATGACCAGCGCGGGGCCAGCGGCTCCAATTAACACCCCCAGCAAATCGCGAGTCGCCCACTGCGACGTCGTCCCGCGAGCACGTTCCTCTTCCCATTTCTGCGACTCGGGAACAAACAACCGAAAGAAGAACGTCAACAGCGCGGGGGTCGCACCGAGAATCATCATCAAACGCCAACCGTTAAACGCGACCAGCGATGTTGCGGAGGTTTCCGAGACACCGACATCCATCAGCCAGCCTTTCATGTTGCCGAGGATCGCGGTCAAGCCAATGCCAATGATTCCGACCAGCAAGTAGCCGACATTCGCCGCCGCTCCGATCAGCCCGGCCATCAAGGCTCGTGAGCGATTAGGCCAGACCTCCATGACCAGCGCGACGCCGAGCGCCCATTCGCCACCCATTCCTAGCGACGCGATGAATCGCATACTGGCGATTTGCAACGGCGTCTCCACGACACCGCACAGTCCGGTGAAGATCGCGTAGGTCGCGACGGATAATGACATCGCGCGCACGCGGCCGATGCGATCCCCCAGCCACCCAAACAACACGCCCCCCGCAGCCGCACCTACCAGGAAGACGGCGATCACCACGCCGAAATAAAAACCAATCAGCGCGTTCTGTTCGGGAGTCGGCGACTTCCCGTACCCCATCAAGTCTTGAATGGCCGAGCGGCCGACCATCGAGAACAGCCCCATCTCGAAGCCGTCGAACATCCAGCCCAGCAACGCGGCCGCCAAGGCCATCCATTGGCCGGTCTTAGTGATTTGCTCGGCAGTCTTGGTCGAAGAATTCATGCGCGGTCGCCTTTCGTGCTATCGGAAGCGTGACGAAGAGGCGGCAGCTTATCCGGTCGAGAGTCGGACGACAGGGATCAGAGAACAGAATCAAAGACCAGTCCAGCATGAATGGACCGGCGAGACTCCTGACACTCACGAAGTCTCAAGTGCAAAGCCGCGAGGCCCCCGTTGGGCTTGTCCCAACGGAGCCATGACTGGCTGGCTACAACCCCACTTCCTCTTGGTCTTCGCCCCCGTTTGGGCTTGTCCCAACGGAGCGAATGACTGAGCCGCTTTGCAGTCGTTGCTCCCGCGGGGACAAGCCCCACGGAGAGCAGTCGGCCGAGAGTGTTTGGCTTTGGTAGTAGCTGCTCAATCATGGCTCCGCCGGGGCAAGCCCGGCGGTGGCCAATCCGCATCCGGAATTCGTGCGTGTCAGCAAATGTTTACGCCAGCGCGGCCAGCAGCGCCGCTGACAACACGAACGTCGTATCAATCTCTGTAATCGGGTCGAGTACCGTGTTCGCCCCTTCGCCGGGATTGATGATGTCCGTGTTCCCTTGGCCGTTGAGCGAATCGTCTCCCTCATCGCCCAGGAGCACGTCGTTGCCGGCTCCGCCCGCGATGGTGTCGTTGCCGTCGCCGCCGGTGAGCGTGTCGTTGCCGGCGGCTCCGTTCATCAG
>CAMDPX010000082.1 GCA_945905295.1 Planctomyces sp. SH-PL62
GACCTACAAGAAGTCCAAGCCGGGCAAGTCATCGTTGTGAACAAGCAGACTTTTCGAGGACCGGTGTTCGTCGCTCACAACTCTCAGATGATTGAAACATCGGTCCTTCCGGCCGGTGCCGACCAAACAACCGTTGTGAATTTAGCTGCGAGTGCAGCAAAACAAAAAAAAGGAACCCCCAGCATGACCATGACCACCACCGCCCCGACGTTTGAAGAATGGCTCGCGACTCTCGGCGTTGATGACGCGACGCTCGACGACGCGAATCGTGCCGCTCTCACGTTGGCCTACGACGCGACGCAGAACCCACCCGACACGACGACGACAGCGTCCGCTCGAATCAATTTGCAGGCGTCCGCGAATCATCAACGCATCGCTGCAATCGAACGCCTCACTGTCGGCCACCGTGAGATTTGTGCGAAGGCGATCTTGGATAATTGGTCACCAGAGAAAACCGAGAACGCCGTTTTGAAAGCGAGCCAACGAATGACATCACCATCCAATCATGCCCGAACCAACGGCGGCCCCGACTCGCATCAAGTGCTGTGTGCCAGCCTCGCGATGAACGCGGGAGCCTCACCAGCATTCTTGGCGAAGTCTTACGGTGCAACTGTCGTTGACGCTGCGACATGCCTTGAAGCTCGCGGTGCGACATTGCGGACGGTGATGGATGCCGTGCTGCAAGCGGCAGGAGTGTCCTCACCGAGTCATACGACCGGCGACAGTTTCATCCGGGCGGCGTTTGAAGCCAGCCGTAAACTCGAAGCGTCAGGACTCAGCACGCTGTCGTTGCCTGGCATCCTCAGCAACTCAGCGAACAAACTTCTGCTCGAAGGTTATGAGTCAATCGCATCAACGTGGCAGAACTTCGCTGCCGTTGGCAACCTCGCCGACTTCAAGTCGGCCTCGCGATATCGCATGACAGCGAAGGGCGAATTCTTGGAACTCGGTCCTGGCGGTGAGATCAAGCACTTGGCGTTGAACTCCGAGGACACATACAGCAACACGTTGAAGACGTATGCGACGATGGTCAGCATCTCCCGCACCGACATTATCAACGACGATCTCAATGCGTTTGCTGCGTTGCCGAAGAGCATTGGCAGACTCGCCGCCGTGAAGTTGGAGAAGACGGTGTATACGTTGCTGCTCGGCAACAGCGGAAGTTTCTTTCACGCGAACAACTCCAACTATCTGTCCGGTGGCGGTTCGGCACTCAGCATCAGCTCGCTGACGGCCGCTGAGAAACTCTTCTTGAATCGCACAGACAACAACGGCGATCCGGTCATGCTGTTGCCATCTATCTTGCTCGTGCCGACATCGTTGTCGGTCACGGCGAACCAACTGACACGCGACCTCCAAACAATCGCAGTCGGAGTAGGTGCATCTGCCAGCACAGTGCCAAATGGCAATCCGCACGCTGGAAGATTTCAGCCGGTCGTCAGTCCGTTCCTTGAGAACGCGAACCTCACGAACTACAGCACGACCGGTTGGTATCTGTTGGCGGCACCGCAAGGTTCCAGCGGTCTGATTGAAGTCGGATTCTTGAACGGTCAAACGAAACCGACGATTGAATCCGGCGAGCTCGACTTCTCAATGCTCGGCATGAGTCTGCGAGGCTATTGGGATTTCGGCGTTGCTCAGCAAGACAGTCGCTTCGGTGTGTTGAATGCCGGAGCGTAATTCACACAACTCGCCACCCAAAGACCGGTAGTTCTTGGCAGAACCTTTCAATCGGTCATCAAGTGGTGAGTTCAGCCCTCACGCGGTTACGAGATTGGCCGCGTGAGGGCATCTTCTTTTCTGGAGCACGATCTTGATTCTCACCCGACTCTCCGATGATTCGACCGACACCATGCCGACTCATCAGCCGACCCGGTTCGCTGATCCCCGTCTGGAACATTGCGAAGCCAGCGACGCGCAACGGCTCGAAGCGGCCCTGGAGCAAGTCAACGCTCTGATCCTTCGAGCGGCTCATTCACTCGGCAAACATTCTGATCACATCGAGCTGCAACGCTCATTCGCAAAGCTGGTCAACCAGCGCGACCAACTGGAGCGGCACTTGTCGAAGTTGCTGTGAGCGTCACCGCCATCGCGTTTGTCTGGACGTGCTATCTGCCAGCCCATGCCCGCCGCGTCGATCGTGACGCAACGTCGGCGGTCGATTTCTCCAGGTTATTATCACTACCCTCAAAAACTTCGGGCAGACGCGCGGTGTGGGGCTTTGCGACCCTGCGCGCCGTCCTGACGGCTGGGAGAACCTACGCTGCTGACGATCACGACCGCTGTGCTCGGCAGCGAAACGCAGGTCACTTGCTGATCCGTTCCACGATTCGTTGCTTCGTTCCACGATACGAGCCACGAAAAACGCATATCACTTGCTGGCCTGCAAAAGTGGTCGGCAATCGTGGACCGTTCCACGATACGAACCGAAAACCACACCTAACCTCAACAGAATGAGACGATATGACACTAGACGAGAGCGGTCCCAAAGCGTACAAAACCCCGCAGAAACAGGCGTTTTTCACCAATCAACTCGGTGTTCGGACGTGAATGGCATGCAGAAGGTCAGGGGTTCAAGTCCCCTATCCTCCACTCATTAAGGACTTGCGATTATTCGCAAGTCCTTTTTCGTTTGTATTTAAGGATCGTGGTCTTGTGGTGCCGGCCAGCGACGCTTCGGGGAACATGGCCATCGTGCGGGACAATCCACGGTCAAGGGCTTCTTGCCGAAGGATTTTGGCCGGCCGGTGCTCGACAAGCACCGCTTGGGCGATGCCGAGAACCGCTCGAAGGGCGTCTGGGCCGTGTCTACGAAGATTTTCTCACGCAGTTCGCCAGCGCCGAGGGAATGAACGGCGGGCAGTTTTACACGCCGCGCTGCGTGGTCCGCGTGCCGGTCGAGATACTCGCGCCGTACAAGGGGCGAGTCTACGATCCGTGCTGCGGGTTGGCCGGCATGTTCGTGCAGAGCGAAAAGTTCGCCGAACCGCTTTGATTTCTTCAGTTCGGTTGTTGGACGGGTTCTATTTCGACAGATCCCCTGGCATCATCATTACCGCTGGTTTTCGACGGAGTGGGTTGGCCAGCTTTGCGTTCTTCGAGATCGATCACGTCCTTCTTCGAGTCGAAGACGCCTTCCATCTGGAGGCTGGCCGGGCGTTCGCGAGCGTTGTGGTAGACGCTCGCTTCGGCACCGAAACGAAAGATGCCCAGCCTGCGGAGCCAGTCGAGAAGCTTCATGGTGCGACTCCTCATTCCTTCAGTTCGGGAATGGAGGACTCCCAGCCGCTGGCCGGAATGAACTTCTCGACTTTCTGCACCAGCGGGAGATGTCGTTCCGGCGTTGGATGCGAGAAAGGGGAGCCTTGCATGATCAATTGCCAGCGGCCGAATTGAGCAAGTATCCCCTTGTTCTGAACCCAGATCGCTCGATCGCCAACATCCGGAAGTGGTTTGCGATTTCCGAAGAATAGCCCGCGGCTCAAGGCGTCGTAGGACTTTTGACAACTGACTTCGTTGGGGAAGAGTCGCAGCGTTGGCTGCCGTCCGTTGACTTCAATGTCGGCCGGGAGCGTGACCAGATACGGATTCCCGGCGGCGTGCTTCCAAGTTCCGCGGACCAGTTGGTTGATTTCGAATGTTCCTTCTCCCCCTCGAAAGCCTTTCCAGTCAACCGTCCCTTCAATGCGACCGCTCCACGGCAGTCGGTCTGGGTTGATGCCAATCAGTTGCCGACCTTCCGCGCGCCCGCCGTCTTGATCGACCCCGGAAACGTTCTCGGTCCATTTGACTTCACCGAATGAACCCTGAACGCGACCGGACTGCGGGTCGGCTTCACCGCGGCCATTACCGACAACGCTGAGCCTCCAAAACGGCGGGACGAATCCCCTCAGGCCCGCTGGCCCCTTGTAATGTTGGGTACTCAGCTTCACTTGCAGCGAGATGTTGAAGTCGTAGGTGACTTCACGACGGTCTGGCGACAATTGAATGCCGATCACGCCATCGCCAAGGTACTGGCCTGGTTTGAGCTGTCCCAGAATGACACCGCCTTCCGGAGCCACCACAGATCCCGCGATCGTGAGTCCTGGATTGACTTTCAGCCCCGTGACCGCTGGGCCAACAGGGGGTGACGAACTTGGCGTCGTGCTGCGGCCCTTGATCGTGACCGTCGTGCTGGTCATACCGAGATCCTCAGAGAGATTGGCCATCTCCTGAAAGATTCTGACTTGGACTTCATATTTGCCGGGCTTCTCGTATTTGTGACGTCGTTGACGTTCGGGGGTTCCGCCGGTCGTTCCGTCTCCCAAATCCCACGAATAGATCAGCTTGGCATCGCGAGGAACTCGGACGCCATCGACCGTGAATTCCACCAGCGTGTCGTTGACCATTCGGGATGTGAGCGTGAAGGCGGGCGGTTCAATCTCGAAGAGTTCCCGAAGTTGTTTGAAGCGGTCACGCGCTTCTTCGACCGCCGCCGTCATGAGCTGCGCCGGTCGATCTAATTCGCGAAGTCGTGCCTCCAGTTTTTCGACTCGTGCTTGTTCGGCGGGTGTCGCTGCCTTGGTGACCGGAGGAGCCATCGGTTCGGCCGCCATTTTTCGGAGCCACGCAGATTCGTGCTTGAGGTCAAACACTTGCGAGCCGGCATCGTCGAGCTGGTATTCCGGAATCGAGTAACCAATCAGCTCCCCGCGAATGTTGGACAGCACGGCCTGCAAGTTCTCATCACCGACCGGGCGAGTCGCGAAGTAGTAGCACGCATCAAGAACTCGTTGCCGTTCCTCTTTGAAGCACCGGAGCACATCGCGGTAAAGCCCACGGTATCGTTCCAGCTTGCCGGCGAGATCATCGGCTGTTGCCGCCAGTGTCAGCGCCTGTGCGTAATCCTGTTGCAACGACTGATAGACCTTCTGGATTTCCTGCGGCTCGGAAATGGCGCGGACGAATTCGTGTGCGTTGCCCAGCGTCGAGGAAATCTGCACGTACTCCGCGTCGATGTCCATCAGACGCCGCCGCAACGCTCCGTACTCTTCGGCCAGTTCCATCCGAGGCGTCTTGCCCGCTTTGACTCGCTGGATCGCCTTCTCGCAATTCTTGGTGAAAGCCTGAGCGAGTTGCGTCACCTTCGCCATTCGCGGACCGAGCTTCGCCAGAGATTCCTCATCGAAGGTGTTCGTCGTCGGTGCCGTGGCGGACGAGCTAAGCTGACGCAGCAGATCCGACTTCTCGCCGACTCGCTGCCGCAGTGCCAAGATTTCGGCTTCGAGTTCTGGGATCATGCCTTGAAGCTGGCTAGCGAATGAAACCGATTTCGCGGCCGAGTCCATCTGTGCCCGCAATCGCTTTCGCGATTCGCGAACTTGGATCAGCGCCTTTTCCAACTGCCCTTCTTGTTGGAAGCGGTTCATCTCCATCGTTTGCTGGGACTTCCAAGTGTCATAGACCAGTCCAACCGATGCTTCGGTCAGTTTGTAGGTGTCTTCTAAATCTTGGACGATCTTTCCCAGCCCTGGAAGAAACTTTGATCCTTCGTAGGTTCCACGAAGCGTTGCGCGGACGATGGCCTTGCGGCGGATGATCTCGTGCCAGCGCGGATTCGTGACGTCGTAGCCCTGACTCTCCAGCGTCGCGATTTCACGGCGGATGTATTCCCGCATCCCTTCGCCGGTCTCATACACGAAGCCCTCGCTGTCGATGGCCTTCTCGGTCGGTTTGAAGAGATTCTTGTCCAATTGGCGGGAGGCTTTGGACACCTTCTTCGCGGTTTTCGCCCAACTGTCAGGAATGCCCACGACCTTGCTGAAGATCGTGAAGAGCGGCGATTCGAGCACGGTGTGAATCGTCCGGTTGGCTTCGGCCGCCGTGTGCCAAGCGTCGCGTGCTCCGGTGTAATCCTCCACTGGAGTCGCCTCTCGCGCGGTCTGAGACAGTTCCGCCGCACGGGCATTGCGAGTCAGTTCACCAGGGCGCAGCGGATTGGTCCGATCGGGCTTGGGTTGAGTCCAAGCCAATTTCTCCGAGAGTCGAGGATTCTTGCGAGCAATCGCCCGCTCGGTCGCCCGATCAAAATTCTCCGCCCGTTTCAGCCACTTCAGCTTGTCCTCGGCGTCGGCGATTTGTTCTTGCAGACGCAATCGCTTGACCGCATCCGTCTCCTTGAGCAGTTCCTCAGCCAGCTCCCGGCGTTCGGACTGGAACTGGCTCTTCTGGTCCGCACGAAGCTGCTTCTGTTTTTCGTCGCATTCCTTGTAGACGGTTCCGGTCCGCGTGCGGAACTTTTTCAGTTCTCGTTCTTGAGCTTCCGGACCATCGAATGGGCTGATGAGATCATCCTTGGTCTTGGTGCGGCTCTTGAGCTGTTCAAACTGCTTCCGGTCCTCGGCCGAAATCGGAAGTTCTGTTCCGTCGGGATCGACCGTCTTAACCGATTTGTGCGCGGACTTGGCCAAGCTGGCGATGAACTCGTGCTGCTCCTGTGTGGACGATGGAATGTCCTGTCGGAATTCTCGCTCAACCTTTTTGACCTGCTGCACGACGCTCGGCTTGTCGAGTCCCAGGGCGATTTCCGGATCGTCCGGTGCGAGCATTTCCTTTTTCCGAGGAGGGTTCAAAGGCGGCACGACTTCGGGATCATCTTGTCGGACCTCTTTCGTGCCGGGACTCAAGGATTGCCAGGGATCCCAAACCACGGTGTCGAGTTCCACAATCTTGATGTACCCCGGACCGGGAATGCAGTGATACCCACGCTCTTTTGCGACGGCTTGCAGGCGTTCGACGTCGAGCTTCGACTTGAGCGTCAAATCCCGATCGCTCAGGGCACCGCTGAATTCGGCGCTCTTCGTCCCCGTCCCCGTATCGTCGCCCTGAGCGGTCTTCGCGGAATCCAACAGCGCCGTCACCTCGTTGTCGCGACGGTTGTCACTTTTGACTTCAGCCAACAGCTCCTTCTGTTTTGTCTGGTAGTAGGCCGTCGCCTTATCGAAGGCTTTGTCGCGAATCACGGTTCCGTCTGCGTTGTACGACAACTGCAATCCCTCGGATTCGATCTGGCGAACCGCAGCCGCCTTGGCCGCATCCAGCCCAGAGTAATAGCGGTGACGAACCTGCTGAATGTTGAAGGGAGCCGGAGTCGATGAACGAACGGCCTTCTGTGCCAGCGTGACGTCAATGCTGACGACGAAACCGACAACCGCCAGCGCGATCCGCAGCAGCCAAACGGGAAAAGCACTCTTCATGATCGCTCCTGCAAGGTCTTGAGCAGTTCTTCGGCCGCCTCACGAGCCGGATGTCCGACGGTCGTCTTCTTCAAGATGTCCTCAATGATGGTCCGCGCTTCCGATTTGTTGCCGGACTCAATCTGCACCGCCGCCAAAAGAAGCTGGAGTCGCAAATCGTCCGGGGACTTCTTCAAGGTCTGTTCCAGCAGTCCTTTCGCTCGGTCTCGCGAACCGCCCGCCGAGACGATCCCGACGACTTGCGAGGCCACATCAAACGCTTGATTGGGCGCGATCACGTTCAAGCGTCGCTCCACGTACTCAAACGCCTGCTCCGAATTTTCGAGGGCCGAGTACGCCTTCACGATCCGGCCGAGCAAATCTTCGTTGTCTGGGTGACGATCCAAAACCTGTTCGTAAAGGTCGATCGCCGCAGCCAGCGTCAACTCGAGATCGAGAACCGCATACGCATCCGCAAGGTCCAGCGTGAACTCCTCATTCTCCGGAGAAAGTGCCACGGCCTGTTCGAGCAACTCAACCGCCTGATCCTGGGCGTCTGGCTTTCCGTGAGACTCAATCAATAACAACCGGCCTTGCCGATGAAGCTGTCGGGCGCGATCGGCACTGTTGTCAGACATCGCCCGTGCCTTCGAGCGTTCGAGTTCGTATCGAGAACGCGCCGCCTCGGTCACCTGCGTCCCTTCAAAGTGCAATTCCTCCAGCGATTTCATCCGGGCCAACTGGAGCAACCCACGATCCGTCAGCGGAGTCTCGTTGAGCTTGAGAATCTTGAGTTGGCCCAATTTGGCAAACTGCTCGACGGTGGCATCGGTGACACGAGTTCCGGACAGATCGAGTTCCTTCAGCTTCTTCAACTTTGAGAGAACTTGCAGGTCGGAGTCTCCAATCTCCGTCTGTCCCAAGTTCAGCACCTCGACGTCAGGAAAGTGGCTCAGGATCGACAGGAACTCGCCGCCAATCGGCGTTCCCGACAGGTCCACCATCCAAACCGGTTGCCCTTCCGCTTCGCTATCGATGCCGACCTTGCCGCCGATTTGTTCAATTTCCGCAATCTTGGCCGGTGCTTCGTCCGCGCCGATCACGGAGCTCTTTCGAACCGCACCTCGAAACACCGAACAGACGAGAGCGATGGCAACCACCACGCAGATCGTCGGAATGCTCTTCAAATGAATTCGCTCGTGAGAGATGCCACTCATCGGGTTTTCCTTGAGGCAACGACTGAACTCGACACGCCAGTGCCACCACGTCTTTGGAATCACGGAGCCTTGTCGGGCGTCGCTTCCTTCTCTTCACCGTCCCACTGCACCTCGGCGATCAGCGAGTCGATCGCCTGTTGGAACGCCCAAAGCTTGGTCGGCCCCAGATCGCCATAGTTCTTGATGAGCTTCCGTTTGTCAGCGACAACCACCGTCGTGTAGGTGGTGTGAAAATCGGCGATGGTTGGCAGGTCGAAGACGGAATCCAGATTCATGTAGCCGGACTCAACCGCGAACTCCGCCAGCCGATTGAACTGCCACTCGGAAATCTGCCCGGTGTGAGTTCCTTTGCGGCGGACGTATTCCTCGCCGACATAACGCACAGTGCCGTCCGCTTTCAGAATGAATGTGTAGATCGGACATGTCCCATGACACGCCGTCCGCTCGATTCCAATCTCCGTCACACCGTGTTTGGGTTGTTCCAGCGCCTCAAACCGCTCCTTTTGCTTCGACGAGTCCGTGTTCTTGGGGCGGATCCATTTCTGATGCAACTCAGCAATCTCTCCCGCAGAAATCAAACAAACCGTCGTCACCGTGACGGATAGCACGCCTGCGAATAGTTTCGCTCGGCGCAGCAGGTGTGTGGTCAACATGGTTCCTCCTTTGGCTCCAAAGCAATCACGGAATGACCCCGCGCAAGATAACCCGAACTCATTGGGAGGAATCGCATACGTCGTGCCAGTTCAATGCCTGTCGAAACCTGTTGGACAACCTCTGGAAATGGCCGCAACGCGCTCGCCAGACCACGTCACCGATTTCGACTGACTGTGCGAAATCGTGCGGCCCCGTGCGTATTTGAAACAATCGTCGTCACATGCCGCTCGGCTGTCGGTGTGAACTCCAAGTGGACTGGACGGTCAATGCCGCGAGAGGTTCATCTGGCGTGGAATGCACGGGCCAACTCGCCTGACTGACGCTCAACGAAGAGGGTTGGCTACGATTCATCGGAATCAGTCTGATCGACACAATGATTTGGAGTCAAAGACATGTTGTATTCTGCACGGAGCCAACGAAGTCGCCGATTCGTCGTGCTCGCTGTCATCCTGGCTATCTGGTCTTCGAATGGTCTTGCGGCCGACTCTTTGCGAGTCGGCATAGCTCAGGCGGACATCACGCCGCCGGTCGGGTTTCCGATCGTGTCCATCACGCGGGTCGAGGTGGCGACAATCACCGCGTCGAACTCCACGGAACTGCTGCCGGTGCCCGGAGTGAAATTCACCACCGGCCGTTGTGTGGACGAGTCGTAAGACAAACTGTTGACCGGCCACTTGAACCGCACGGCGTTCCGGCTTTGCAGCGACTGCCCCTTGAACGGGCCGGTCGCTGAAGTCGTTGAGCTTCTGCGTGGAAGGCGAGACACACTTGATCCAACCCATCGCCAGACAGCTCGGCAAGACGCGCGGTCGTTTGCCCTCTTTGTAGGTTTCGACAACCTTGGCCTGCAGGTCTTCGTTGTAGAGCAGCCTGGCAGCCTGGCAGCTCTCACATTGAATATCCGGCGATCAACTCGGAGATCGAATGCGACACGCATCCGGGGACACAACTCAGTGAGCGAAGTTAGAGTTCCCATCCCGCACGCGGCGGCGGGGCGATGAGTTGAACGGCGTCGGCGTGATTCGTGATCACACCTTTCTGGCCGTCGTACTCGATCGGCTTGCCCGCTCGGATGGCGACGTTTCCGAGCAGCATCGCCTCCGTCAGGACGGAGGCGTAATCGAAGTTGCTCAGCGGGGCGGTTCCACCTTGAATGGCGCGGATCCATTCACGCTTTTGATTTTCGTCGGGCCCAACTTCGTGGCCCAGACGGTCGATCGTCCGCTCCGGCGTCTTGACCTCACCATTGACTTCCAAACGCTGCACATCACCGGAATCGCCGGGGGAATAGAGCCGGCCTTTGTTGCCGACGAGCATGCAGCCGCTGTCGGTCGGTTCTGCACCGCCGAAAAATTGCAGCTTCGGGAGATTGCGTTTGCCGTTCTCCGAGCCTTCGTACCAGACCAGTTTGACCGGCGGCAGATCGCCCCGCGCGGGGAACTCGTAGGTGATCGTCGCCCAGGCCGGATAGGTTTCGGAATTGACCTCGCTGCTGATCGCTGAAACGCGAGTCGGCAGACCCAGCTTGAGCGCCATGAACGGGAGATTGGCTGTGTGACAGGCCATGTCCCCCAACGCTCCGGTTCCGAAATCCCACCAGCCGCGCCAGTCGTGCGGATGATAGGCCGGGTTGTACGGTCGCTCGGGCGAGGGGCCGAGCCACAAGTTCCAGTGCAGATAGTCCGGCACCGGCGGCGTCTCCTTCGGCCGACTGGTGAGCTGGGGAGCCTGCTTCCAATACATCTTCCCCGCCTTCCAATCGGAGTACGGATGGTTCGTCCAAACGTGGACTTCGCTGACGTCGCCGATCGCGCCGCTGCGAATCAATTCGACGCCCGCACGGAATCCGTCGTGAGCCGTCCCTTGATTGCCCATCTGCGTGACGACTTTGTGCTGCCGAGCGGTCTCGCGCATCAGCCGCGCTTCGGCGACGGTATGCGTCAGCGGCTTCTGACAATAAACGTGCTTGCCGAGTCGCATCGCGCGAACGCCCGCCGCCGCATGCGTGTGATCGGCGGTGCTGACGACGACGGCATCGACTTTGTTGCCCATCACGCTGAGCAGCTCGCGATAGTCGTGAAACGTCTTCGCATTGGGATATTTGTTCGCTTTGTACTTCAGCCGCCGATCGTCGATATCACAAAGCGCGACGATCTCACCGTAGCGGGCTGCGCCGTCGGTGTCGCTCGAACCTTTGCCGCCCACACCAGTGCAGGCGACATTCACCTTCCCATTTGCCGATTGACCAAACAGTCGCTCCGATTGCGAACCGAGCCAGAAACCGGCCCCGGCCATTGCCGCCGCGTCCCGAACGAACCGACGGCGATTGATGCAAAGGGGCATGAAGTTGCCTCCTGGTGTTGGTTATTGGAACTCAGATTGACGCTTGCGCTGACTGTCTACTCTGCGCTCTTCGTTCCTCTGCGGTGCCATTGGGATTTTGTTGCACCGCCGAGGAACGAAGAGCGCAGAGAATGCGAGTTGTGGTGCATCCCGTGTTTTGTCTCACGCAGCGAAAATTCCTTTGTGTGGTCGACGACCTTCGATCAGTCGGCCAGTGGCAGGACTTCGATTTTACGGATGCTGACTTTGCTGCCGGGATCGTGTTGCTGGAAGGCGAAGTGGCCCTCCTTGAACGTCTGCGCGAAATCGAGGTACTCGTAGAGTTCGTTGCCGTCGACCGTGACTTTGATCCGCGTCATCTTGCGTCCGCGCCAGACATCGTCGCGAACCTCCAGGTCGTAGGTGAACCACGTGTCGGGCTTCACCAATTGCTTGTAGACGTGACACATCCCGTAGATCGAACCGGTCCGAATCGGATCCTTGTGCGTGCTGTCGATCTGAGCTTCATAGCCGTCGGTGAATCCGGGTTTGCGCGTCGTGCGAAAGTAGAGGCCCGAGTTCCCCCCGTCGTTGATTTTGATTTCGGCTCGGTAGCGGAAGTTTTTGTACGGCCCTTTGGTGCAGACCAGCATCGAGGCCGGTCCCGATCCGCGGATCTCTCCCTCTTTGACTTCCCAAACGCTCTCTTCCTTTCCGACCTTCTCCCAGCCGTCGAGCGTCTTGCCGTCGAATAGCGGGAGCCATTTCTCATCCTCGGCCCGGACGCCGGCGCAGGAAAACAAAGACAACACGGTTGCTGCAATGAGCACAAAACGAGGCATCGAGATAGTCATCAGCGGACTCCTGAAGATGAATTGAGAATTCGGGGCGAGCACAGTCCGTCAGTCTACGCAGCCCCAAGAAGGCACGCGACCCACCGATTCCTTCCCATTCTTTCCCAGGGTTGTCGGTGTTGGGAGCAGGCATGGAAACCTCACGAAGGTACTTTGTTGTTCAAGACTGCCAGACCGGCCGGTTCGTCTTGCTCGATGGCCACTTCCACTGCCCGCGTGGCTTGCTCCAGCAACTCGTGAGCGCGACGGCGGGCGGCGTGGGCGGAGCGGACGGCGACCAAGCCGAGGCAAGCGCAAATCCATTTCTTGTAACCGTCCGTTTTGTTTTTGTTCTGGTTCATCGCGTCTTGAAGGAACTTGGCCGATGGCCGCGTGCGATCGACGTTGCCGGGCAGGAGCGAGCACAGCTTGCAGACGGCAGTGGCATGCTCGAACTTCCCGTTGGCCGATGTCGTGGTCAATTCGCTGACTTGCTTCGGCAACCGGTCACACCAATCGCGATGGCCATCCTTGTCGCCCGCCAGAGCCAGCAAGGTCGCGGCGCGAGTCCACACAACGCCTCGTCCCCCGCCTCACTCGATCACTCGGCCTTCGCGGCGGGTGATTCAGCCTGCGTGCGAGCTTCTGCGGCCAGTTCGGCTTTGCGGTTCTCGATGTGGTAGAGCGCATGCAAAGACGCCTGCCGCACCCAAGAAGGTTCTCGCTCGACGCAACATGTGCTGTTGGTCTGCGGATCGTTGCTGGCGAGGAAGCAAAACTCCGATTCGGAGACATTCTGGAATCGACGGGTAGTTGCGCGACAGCGGATTGCGAATCCACTGGTCGGTTCGTTCTTCCAAGACCAAGCGAGCGCGGCCACGGTAGGTTTGGCGGTCGGCGGCGGTCAGCCATTCCCGAAGTGCGGGAACGAGGTAGTCATGGGTCAGTTGATAACGCGACTCCGTGACCGGCGCGGAGTCGTTCGACTCGGCGGCGATGTCCGCTGCGGCAACGGGGGAGATCAGCCGCAAGTCCTTCTCCAAGATCGCGAGCAACTCTTCGAACTCGGCGGGCTTGTGCTGATATCCCGAAGCGGCGATCAGCGCCGAACGCGGTTGACTGGTCGCCTTGATGTCGGCACCGAGCGGCGGCAACAGCCGCTTCAGGACGGCGATCGCCGCCTGGCGATGCGCCTTGTGGGCCGGGTTGGCGGTCTTGGCGTCGAAGTTGTCTTCGAGGAATGTGCGACCAACTCCGGTGGCTCCTCCCAGCTTCTTCAGTACCGCGCCGGTCCATGACTTTTGGCTGAGCATGTCGGCGAACAAGGCCAACTGCACCGCGACCAATCGCTCGTCTGCGTCTTGAAGCTGGAGCAACGCTTGATTCAGGAACTCGTCTTCGTCGCTCGTCAGTTTCGTGGGATCAGAGAAGCGACGGTAAGCACGACCAAACTCGATCAGCACCGCTCGCGCTCGGTCGCGTTCGAAGAGATCAACCAACAGCGTGTTGATGCCGTCCTGTGACCGCACTTCCAACTGCGACAGAAACCGATGCGTCGCCAATGGGAAATCGACTCGCACCATCAATACGGCTTGCAGGACGCGACCGTCACACTGCCGCAAGGCTTGCACGAGCGGCGATGTTGCTTGGATCGGGTTGCCGTGCAGCCACTGCTCGAACTGGTCGAGGATCACGACCACCTTGCAGCCGCCGATTGACTCCAACCGCTCACGAAGCGTTTGGAAGGCAGCGACCAAATCATCGCCAGGCAACTCGGGCACGAGCTTTCGCAGCTTCGCCAGCAGTTGCTGCTCGGTGTCGCTTCGAGGTAGATCGGTCGCACGGACTCAGCCAGTCTCGGCAACAAGCCCGCTTTCACGAGCGAGGATTTCCCACAACCGCTCGGCCCGTGCAGCAAGCCCACTGCGAAGGTCCGCTCAGGATCGACCTCTTCGAGTTTGTCTTTCCAGAAGGCGAGGCTTTCTGGGAGACCGCGACCGTCGCGAGCCCCCGGCAGCAGCCGCAGAAAGAACCGACTGTCTCGCTCCGTGAAGGATCGCAAGCCGTGCGGCACGATCACTTCCTGCGGGACGTTGGGTGGCTCGTGTGGCTGCGTCGCGGCTCGCTGCCGCAGGAAGAACTCTCTTGGCTTTTCACCTCTGATGCCGCAGAGCAGCAACTGCAACGCGGTCTCATCGAGCGGGTCGCAGGATTGGAAGGAAACCCAAGTGACGTCCTGAAGCAACGGAGGAAGTGTCGCCGCCAGTGGTTTAGTGACTCCCGGCAGCAGCACGGGAATCACGGGGAACTCGCCGCGTGAATTGACCGACTTCACGAGGGCTGCATGTCGCTCCAACTCATGCCACGGGCCGATCCCCGCAGGTCCGTAGAAGATGACACACGCCCGGCTCTGCTTCAGGCCATCTTCAATCCCTTGGATCGAAGAGCGTCCCGGAGTCAGCTCCCATTTATCGAGCCACGGCTTGAGCTTCTCTTCTTTGAGGCGAAAAGCGATTCGTTCAACGGCTTCCTGTTCTCGGCTGTTGTGCGAAAGGAAGGCGTCGTACTGAAGGACGTCCTTTGTTGGATCAGCAGGTGAGGTCATGAGAGTCAGCGTCCGAGTAGTCGGGAGTCGAAGCGCATCAGCCGGGACTGGATCTGGGCTGCATGGGATTCGTTTGGCAAGTCGCTGCGACGACGCCGAAGCCCCATCATAACACGACGACCGCCAATCCCAATTGCGGTCGTTTGGCCCGGCGTTCCGCACGCGGTGCCGCTGCCTGCTCTTTCACCGTAAGCAGTGCCTGCTCCGCTGGTGCGGCTGCGGCGGCAAGTAGGCCGGCGTCCCCATCGCGCTCCCCATCTGCGTCTGCGAGCCAACGCCGCAGAACGTTCCCGGTGTGTCGCTGCCGCCTTTGCTCCGCAGCCGAACATATACCCCACGCGGGGTATGACGAGAGATTCGGCGAGCGGCAGGGCGTCAGCCCTCCGGGTGGCTCGGCCTGGGTTTTCTCGGAGGGCTGACGCCCTGCCGCTCGCCGAAAACCTCTCGTTCGAGACCGCGCAAAATGACTTCGCGGAGCGCAAGCTATTGCTGAGGTGGTCTTCAGATTATCTTTTGCACCGAAGCTGAGTGATTGATTCCCGCCTGTGATTTCCTGCCAGATCGAATTCCCGCCGACACCCCCGCCGAAAGGTGCGCCTTGTGACGAGCAAGCTGACTCCCTGGACTGGTTCTTGGTCTCGCCGCCGAGCCTTGCAAGTTGGCTCGGCCGGAGTGCTCGGCCTGTCGTTGCCGCAGTGGTTGGCGGTGCAGGCTCAGGCAGCCGCAGGGAAAGGCAAGTCGGCGGCCAAGAACGTTTTGGTCGTCCTGGAACAAGGGGGCCTTTCGCATTTGGACACCTGGGATCCAAAGCCTGAGGCGGTCGCCGAACACCGTAGTCCCTTCAAACCGATCGCGACAAACGTCCCCGGAATTCAATTCACCGAGTTGCTCGCCAACACCGCGCGAGTCGCCGACAAGCTGGCGGTCGTTCGTTCCATGCGACATCCGAAGGCCGGAGCCAACGGGCATCCTGACGGGACGCAATACATGCTGTCCGGCTCGCACCCCACCAGTCCGATGGAGATGCCGGACATCGGTTGTGTCGCCACGAAGATTCTCGGCAGCGAATGTCGTGACCTGCCCCCCTACATCATGGTCCCCGGCAACGATGAGCAGAATGCTTCGGCTCGCACCGGTTTCTTGCCGGCGTCGTCGCGAGTCTTCAAGACCGGTGGCCACGATGTGTCTGATCCGAAATGGAAGGTCGCCGACTTGCTGCCTCGCGGCGAAAACGCCGGGCCGCGATTGAACGGTCGCCGTGAGATACTGGCCTCCATTGATTCACGATTTGCGGCCGCTCGGAACGTCGATGGCATGGACCGCTTCTACTCGCAGGCGTTCGACACGCTGACCAGTTCGCGAGTCGATGCCGCGTTCAATCTGCAATCCGAATCGGCGGCCACTCGCGAGCTGTACGGCAAAGGTCATCGCGGAGCCTGCTATCTCGTCGCCCGCAAGCTGATTGAGGCCAACGTCCGCTTCGTAACGGTCGATGTTCGCTGGCCGTTCTCCGAAGAAGTCCCCGGCGGCTTCAACTTGAACTGGGACCATCACGACTTGATCTACACGTCCGGCTCGTGCGGCACGATCCGCAACAAGGCCGGCGGCGAGGGCCGCTACGGCATCGGTCATTGGGTCATGATGGGGAGCACCGATCGAGCCTTCGCCGCGCTGATCCAAGACATGGACCAACGCGGCCTGCTCGCCGAGACGCTCGTTTGTTTCATCACCGAGTTCGGCCGCACGCCGCGACTCAACGCCTTCCAAGGCCGCGATCATTGGGAGCATGCCTACTCAATCGCCTTCGCCGGAGCGGGCACGCCCGGCGGCCGAGTCATCGGCAAGACCGACGCCGACGGCGGCTATGTCCTCGACTCGCCGCACACGCCGGAAGATTACGCCTCGACGATTTATGAGAAGCTCGGCATCGACCGCGACCAACCGCTTTACACCTCCACCAACCGCCCGATCCTGTTCGGCCACGCCGGCGAGCCGATCGCGGGCGTGATGTGAGACGCGGGACGCATGAGTCAAGAAAATTGCTTTCAGGAAAATAGGACTGCATGATGGCGAAACGTCTTCTCTGAAACGACGACGTTTCTGTTTCCTGACACCAATCTTCTTGACACTCCTTACCGAACCGTGACAAGCCTCACCTCATCGCGACAAAGATTGATCCAGTGGATGGCTTTCAAAGGTGTCAGTTCCAGCAGTCGGCGCAAGTGTGACTCTTGAGCCGCAAGCTCATCCTTGAATCCCGTGACGCGAAATGCGGCATCTTCAGAGAACAAGTGCAACCGCTGATGACCAAGCGGAATTCTCCCGCGAGTCATCGGCACCATCTGAATCACCTTGTCCTCGCCGCCGAGGAAGTGAGTCAACGCCTGCGTGTAAAGTGCCAGGTCGAGAAACATCCCCCAATCCTCGATGAGCCCCACAAGCAAGTCTCGCAACAATGTCGCGTCGGCACTCAGTGTGTCATAAACGAGTCGGAACTGCCGTCGTTGAACGTCATTGATGGGCGCGTTCACAAAACGACTCTCAACTTTCCCCGGCCGGAAGTTGATGAGCTTGCCGTGCGCCGTGTTGGTCAAGAGTAAGTAATTGAGCAACTGAGCTTCATGCTCGCCCAGCAGTTTGTCCACGGCTTTTAGCTCGTAGATGCACTGACCACCGGCAATCAAATCAATCTCGTAACGCTTCACGAAGTCACGATGAGTGACTCGGATCGCCTCCTCGCGCAACGCGGGAATCCCCGCCGCGACCAATCGTGCCGCCAAGTCGGCTTGATACACCGGTTCGTCACACATCCGCCCAAGCTCGCGGTGCGCGGCAAACGCATGTCCCATCACGGCGTAATCCAACTCACGCATCGACTCGGTCGACAACCGCGGCAGATTTGGTGCTTCGATGGGCATCGTGTGGGCTCCGTGAGAATAACTCAGGAAGACAGGTCAAGAAAATTGGTGTCAAGAAGATAGGATTCAAGAAGTGGTGCGTCTTCTGCCGTAACAGCAATTTCAATTCAATCAAACCCCCTCCCCAAAATCCATTTTCCTGACACCCATCTTCTTGACCATCTTCTTGACCCCTCCGCCCTAACCCATCACCTCCGCCAGCGACACGAGCCGGCTCTTCTCACCCAAAGACTTCGCTCCCGCCTGAACGATGGCCGTGACTTCCAGAATCTCTTGATGCGGCACCGGTTCTTTGCGAGTCAGCACCATCTCACGAAACGTGGCCGCGAGGCGGAACATTTCGTAGTGGTGGCCGTAATCAAAGCTCCCTTCGATCGACGGCGTGAACGAGAAATACTTCTTCTTGAAGTGGACGTTGACTCGGTTGTACTCGAACTTTTCGAACGGCTCGCCGTACCAGACGTGGCTCGGATAGCGGTCCGGCCAGGTGATCATGCCGTGGCAAGTGTCTTTGAATTCGTAGAGGCTGACCGCCTCGACGCCCGGCCCCATCAGCGTCATCACCGACCAGACGGGATGCTGGCCGTAGATCATCCAGCTTGGCAGGGCATAGCGACTGTGAAGCGTCGCGGTAACGTGCTCGATCGCACCGAACTCGCCGGTGTCGCGCATGCGGAGCGCGGCTTCCATACCCCATTGATGGCGAAACAAACTAGATGACATGATCGGCGCGTTGTGCTTCCGAGCGAACTCCAGAATCTTTCGAGTCCCCGCCACAGTGCCGCCGATCGGTTTGTCGCAGAAGGTCGGCAAGCCTTTCGCTAATCCGGGAGCAACCAGATCGAAGTGATCGTCCCCCTTGCCGGACGCATCGCCCATCCAAATGGCATCGCATTCCGCAGCCATCTCTTCCAGTGACTTCGCGACGCGCACTCCGGGGAAGACTTCGGTGAACGGCACGGAGGCAGTCGCATCGGCGTCGTAGTAGTGCGTGATCTGAGTATCGGGAAACGGAAGCTGATCGAAATTGAATTTCGAGTTGCGATACACCTTTTGAAAGCTCTCGAACGCCGGCGGGTTGTGCTTCTTGAAGGCGGCGAAATCGAAGTTCGGGTGCAGGTACTGCGCGAAGTCCCAAGTGTGCCCATTCCGACGCTGAGGTTTCCCGTCGATCGCTGCCGAAACCACTCCGATGCGATACACCTTCTTCGGAGTCTCCGCCGCACGAACGGTGCTGGCTCCCGCCAAAGAAATCACGCCGGCCGTGCCAGCGACTCTGATCAAGTCCCGGCGGTTGAACACGTCATTGTCAGACATTCGGATTCCTTTAGGTTGGGCGAACGATGAGACGCTGCGAAGCTCAGCGCACCAGCATCCAATCGACGGTCCCCTTTTCGGGGGCTGGTTTTTCAAACGTGACCGTGAAGCCTTCTGATGTTTTGTCGGAGATCGCGCGGTTGCTCAGCCAGGATTGTTCGAGGAACACCGCGTAGTCGGCATCGGCTTCGGGTGTCGGGAATTTGATGCGGACAGTTGCCGATTTCGCTTCGACGGCGATGTTCTTGCCGCGCAGATTTTTCGCAGGCTTTGCATCGCCAGAGATTCCTGTGACGTTCGACACCGATCCGCCGGCGCTGATGCCGCCGCCGGTGAATTGGAACTCGCCCGATTCACGGCTGACTTGGAGTGAGGCGACTTGCGGAGTCTTCGCGGGAGTCGAGACGGCTTTCGTGATGCCGATCTTGCCGCTGTCGTCAGGGGCTTCCGCTTTTTGGCCGTAGTGCCAGTGGATCGGCTGCTCGTGATGCGGTTGCTGGAAGAGGATCGCGGCGCGAGCGAAGTCCGCTTTGAAGTTCACTCCGACCGTTGCCGCCGAGTTCACGACGAAGACGTTATCCCACGCTGGCTTTTGCTCGTGACGCTTCGCGACGTCGTCGATGTTCGCCGGGCCGCCGGAGACGGAAATTACCGAGTAGCGCGACGCGGCCCCTTGGTTATAGGCGTCGATGACCGTCGCGGGATATTGGCCGGGGACGTCTTCCCACATCCAGCTTCGGAAGACGGTGGGCTTGAACGGATCGGGGCCGATCGCTTGTTCGATCGGATCACCCTTCTCGAAATCGAATGGCGATTTCATCGCCGAATGCGGAGCGACTCCGAGCGTTCGCTGACCGCCCCGGTCGCTGCCAGGCAACGCTCGCGCGACGTCGTTGACGTACGCGCCCGGCGCGATGATGTAGCTCAGCGGGCGGAGGTGGCCGTCCCACGTGTAGTTGTCGGTGCGATACAGCGTCGGACTGCCGGCGCTCTTCGCGCCCCACCAGAAGCGTTGAATCTCGATCTCTTTCGTGCCGTCGGCGTTGGCTTGGAACTTGGTGATGAGATACCAGCGATACGTTCCCTTCGGAGTCTTCTCGGTCGGATCATCGACAGCGAAGTAGCGGCCGACGACGTCCGGCGTCCACGGACAGTCTTTGTCGCCCCGAATCAGCCCGCCGAATTTGCGCTCGACCGATTTGCTGACCGGACTCTTCACCAAGCCGGTCGAGTAATCGGTCCCCTCGAAGTGGCTCATCTTCGGATCGGGCAGGTCGAACTCGGCGCGGCCGGTGACGATCAGCACTTTGCCGGCCGTGACGTGCTTCTTCGGATTTCGGTTGATCAATGGCCGCGAGTCACCCAGCGTCTGTACGTTTTGCGCGGAGTTGCCGAAGACGAGCTTCGCGTTCTCCCAATCGATCGACTCGACGGTTCCTTTGAAGTTGTCTTCCTTCGAGCGAATGAACGCCGCGTAGCAGTTGCCGTTCTCGTCGCCAGCCGCCGAGTGGATGTTGCTCATGTAGTTGAAGTCGCAGTAGTAGATGTAGGTGTCGCCGTGAGCGTATTGGTTGCGGATCACCTTCACGTCGTAGGTTTGGTTGTCGTTGTTGCTCGTCTGAAGCATGTGCAGCAGGCCGGTGTTCGACTTGTTGTGCAGGATCGCTCCGGGGGTGTGATCGAGGTCTGTGTCGGCGACGAAGTAGTGCAGCTTCTTCTCCGCGTCATAGCCGAGCGACTTCACGACTCCGCGAGTGACACCGCCGCCATAGCCCGGCCCGCCATGCAGATTCAGGAACTGCCCCGGATGAATCCCACGCACGGTCGGCAGATAGAACCGCTGATCCTTTCCCTTCGCGACCGGCTCCTGCAAATAGTCGAGATAGCTGCTCGACCCCGACACGATCTGACTGTCGAGCGTGATGGCCGGATGCGTCCCCCAATGCGGCAAGCTGTCGCCGTCCGCCAATCGAATCGAGCGTTCGATCCGCATCCCTGACAACGGAGGCACCTGCACGATGACGCTCTTGCCATCGTGCGCGACGACAGTGACGCCCGGCTCTGTCGTCCAACGCTTCGTCTCGGCCGGCGGCTCCGGCGAACGAGTCAGCCCCTGCAACGGCAGCAGCTTGTTTTGCAACTGCTTCCACTGCTCCTGCGTCAGCGACAAGACACCGCCCGACTTCCGGAGTTCCGCAATCGCGGTCTGATAGGTCTCGGTAAGTTGCTTGGGAGTGACTTCGCCGAACTCGCTGAGCTGCCGCAGAGTTGATGGCTGCGGCTCGGCGGTTCGTCCGATCGAGGCGGCGAACAATACCACTCCGACAAACGACGAGACCATCAATCCAATGAACCGTGGCGACACGAACTGCATGTGAGTCACTCCCAGAGATTGTGAATTGTTTGTCCGAGTCGTACTCCTGCTTCAAGCCTTGAGTTCACTCAAACAGCCGCGACAGAGCGGCTCGACCGTTTCGTTGGTGAACCAGACATTGACGGCGGACGCATGGCAGGCCGAGCACGCGAACGGCTCGAACGATTTCGTCAACGGGTTCCAGAACACGGTGTGTTGCCGAACGGCTTGCTTGCGTTGCACGGTCAGATCGATGCCCAGTACGGGGACGGAGGTCCGAATCAGAATCGTCGGGCGGACGACCGCTTCCATCGCGTAGCGTTCATCAAGCTCGCTGAGCTTGCGGCGCAATTCCAGATCGACGGCGCGTTCCTTCGACTGCTTTTCCTCGGCCGTCGGGACGACCTTCGTGCGTTTCGAGCCGGCACGAGTTTCTCTCAACAGCGCGTTGTAGTAGTCCCGAAGCTTCTTCTGATCGCGTTTTCGGCGAGCTTCGATCCGCTCCAAGAAACCCGCCGCGGCGATCAGCAATCGCTGCTGAGCAATCGCTTGAGCGCGAGGCAATGAGTCGACCTCAAGATCTCGGTCGTAGCCAATCTCGCCAGAGATTGGGCTTTCGTCATCTCCTGCGCCCAATCTCTGGCGAGATTGGCTACGACACAATTCATCCAACTCCAACGGATCGGGGAACGAGACCTCCGCACCGGATCGCGAGTTGATCGTGAAGGAGAGCCGATCTTCCCAGACGTCGTCGGACCGGAGCGACGCGGCGAACCACCAAGTGTGATACTCGACCAGTTGCGATCCATGATCCAGCACGCGGACGCGAGCGTTTTGCCAACCGAACGCCTCGTCCACCGCGGCTTGCAGATCGCCGCGCTTGAGATATCGCTCGCCGACGGCGAATCGACCCACGCGCGGGACGATCGCTTCCAGCAAGTGCCCGGCTTGATCCAAGAAGTCGGTCGCCAGACTCAGCGACATCCCCTGCGGTCCCGGATCGAAAGGCGGCGAGGTCAGAGCGAACGATTCCGGCAAACGCAGAACACTGCCGACCTCCGCCGGTGCGAGCACCACGCCCGACAGGCCATCGTCGTCCCATTCGACCAGCCCACCCGATTGCTCAAACAACCGAGTGGCGAAGCCCTGCAAGTCTTCCTGCAACGTGATCGTGCTCATTCGTAGTCGTCTCCGAACAGCGCCTCGTCGAGTTCCTTGGCCTGCACATACTTTTCTTGAGCGCCCAGCAGCGAATCGGCCAGCCCGTCGAAGCTGCGATCCAGTTCCGTTTCGTCGGGCGACTTCAGCCACAGGTTGAGCACCAGCGACTCGAAGTCTTCCCCTTCGTCGAGATTGCCCAGGATCGAGCCAACCTCGCCGACGACCAGCTCGAACATCCGAATCTTGTCGCTGAGCAATCGCAGAATGCGTTCCTCCAGCGAGCCGCTCGTGCAAAGGTTGAAGACGAACACATCGCGGGTCTGCCCGATGCGATGCACGCGGCCGATCCGCTGCTCGATCTTCATCGGGTTCCACGGCAAGTCGTAGTTGATCAGCGTGTCGGCGAATTGCAGGTTGCGACCCTCGCCGCCGGAATCGGTGCAGAGCATCACCGGCACCGTCGATCGTAAGGCTTCGACCGAGTCATCTTTCTCGCGATCGGATTGCTCGCCGGAGAACGTCGAAAACGAAATGCCCGCTTCGGTCAGGAATCGTTGCAGGTGATGCAACGTGGCTCGCGTGTTGACGAAGACGAGCGTCTTGTGCTCGTGACTTTGCCGCAGCAATTCGAGCAACTTGTCATCCTTCGCCGACCGCGTGATCCCAGACGCCAACTTTGCGATCTCTTTCGCCATCGGCTGCTCCGCCTGCGACCGCTCCAGAGAAGCCGCTAACGAGGCTGGATGACTGCCGAGCGCGGACAACATCGCCTGCAACTGCATCCGCGACCACAAAGGATCGGGCGAGCCGGAGGGCGTTAGCCCCCGGACATCAATGTCGATCACGTCACCATCCGCCACGTCGGTGCCGATCGCATCGGCGTCAGTATCTATCGCAACGGCGTCAGTCCGGGGGCTAACGCCCTCCGGCTCGCCTGGTGTGAGCGGCGCAATTGATGCCACATTTGGATTCGGTGTCCGCAGGAACTCGCGCATCAATTCGTACAGACGCCGCTCGTCCGGGCCGGGGATGGCTTGAATCGTTTGGGCGTATCGCGGAGGCAGGTCCATCTGCACGAGGCTGCGTGTGTTGCGGACCATCACCTCGCCCAGCAGCGACCGCAGCCGTTCGCGATTGCGGGGGTCGCGCGGATTGCCTCGCTTCACGAATTGCTTCTTGAAGTCGGTTTCCGTCCGCAGATGCCCCGGCTCCAGCAGCGTGAGCAAGTTGAATAGCTCGACGAGATCGTTCTGCACCGGCGTGGCCGTCAGTAGAAACATGTGGCGGCGATTGAGCGAATTGACGAGCTGCCAACTTTTCGTGTTGCGGTTCTTGCAGTGATGGGCTTCATCGACGATGACCAAATCCCACGGAGCCGCCGCAATCGCCGCCGAACGCTGAGCCATCTTGGCCCACGACATCGAAACCAAGACCCG
The DNA here is from genome assembly GCA_945905295.1 of Planctomyces sp. SH-PL62. Lineage (GTDB taxonomy): Bacteria > Planctomycetota > Planctomycetia > Planctomycetales > Planctomycetaceae > SXKJ01. Next base: position 24,031 of record CAMDPX010000082.1, read on the forward strand.
ATCCGTCTGCTTCCAGTACTCCGGAGAACTCCCCGCGCGAGTCTTCGGCGGAACGGTGAACTCCAAGCCGAACTTGCTCGAAAGCTCGCCATGCCACTGCGACACCAACGGATTCGGCACGAGGATCAACACCCGCTTCACGAGCCCACGCAGCAGGTACTCGCGTAACAGCAGACCCGCTTCGATCGTCTTCCCCAAGCCGACTTCATCCGCCAGCAAGACTCGCCCACGAAACCGCCGCAGCACTTTACGCACGGTTTCAATCTGATGCGGCAAATGCTCGATCCCGGTTAGCCCTTCGAGACACAAAAGCTGATCAAACCCACGCAATAAATTCAGCCGAGCATGATCCAAATGCAGCCGCAAGTTCGCGACATCCGCCGAGCGACCCCCATCGCGATTTCCAAACGGCTCAAACCGCCAATGAATCGGGATCCCCCCAGAAGTGAGCGTCACCAACGGGTCGCTCGCAGACGAATCGCCGCGCGCATCCGATTGTTCTGCATCCATGCCGCGTTCGCGTTTCACCGCTGTGGACTTCGTGCCCATGCTGTTTGCATCCTGCTCAAGATTCTGGCCTCAATGCGGGCGAAGCCTACCTCCCCAGTCGCGGCGTCTCAATCGTCCGCGCAACCAGCAACTCGAAAGTGTGTTCATTGAAAAGTGATCGCCCCAACCGATCGTAACGCGGGCGGGGCCGAGTCAAACCAACCTGTTCGGCCTCGCCGCAGCGTGACCTTCTCGATGCTCGTGATGAGTTCGTCTTGCTCAACGGCGAAGCTCGGCAACGCCAACGACGCGACAACCATGCCCGCCAACAACTCACGCCGAGTTGAACCGGTTCGAGTCATTGAATGCACCACACTCATCGAGCAATTCTCTTCCATTGTTTCTGTTCCCATTTTTCTGTCAAAAGAACTGACAGAAAGATGGGGGCAGAAAAAAGACTCTCAGGAAGTTTCCAGCGGCTAAGGCTTCGCGGTCTCATCGACCACTTCCTTACCGGCAGCGATCGGCTCGTCGAAGAGGCTGTCATCGAGCGGTTGATTGAGCGTCAGCTTCCGCACGAAGAGCGTTCGCTGATCGCAGACGAAAATCTTCTGGCCCTCGCCCTTTTCCTCATCGTGATCGTAGGCCAAGCGAGTCTCGCGAAACGGAAGGAAGCGTCCCTCGCCGAGATCGCGGAAGTCGGAAAACCAAAACTCCCAGCACGGCGTGAATTGCTTTCCGATTTCGGAATACAACCGCCTGCCCCATGCACCGCGGCGAGCGGGAGACATCGCGGTGAGTTCTCGATGCACGCCATCCCAAACTTCGTTCGATGGATTCGCTCCGAGCGACCTGCCGAGAAACTCTTCGACGAGCCGCTGTTGGGTTTCCGCGAACTTCGGGAGGTTCGCGAACGAAATGATGCCCGTTTTGGCACCGTACCAACGACCGTCTTTGACTCCGACGTAATAGCGATCCGACCAGTTGCCACGAGTTTCCAGCAGCACATGACAATCGACTCCGTGGAAAGTTTCGCGATCCATGAGCGCGAAATCCGACGGCTCCCCGTATCCCTCCCGCCGTTCCTCGCGTTGCTTGGGGTTGTCATTCCACCAGCAAACCAGCGGCTGGTGATTCAGGTAGCCGAGCCAACTCCAAAACCAACGAGACGTTGTCGATATCTCCGCGCTGTATCGGGCCAAATCGGTTTCGTTCCGAAAACTCTGACGGTGATTGATCCCTTTTCGGCCGTTCCACATCCAAACGTCTCGGTCCAAGTCGCGATTCGACCCATCACGATGGAGGCACATAGATCGCATTCGCCGAGTATCGAAATCCAACTCCAAACGCATGTTGGTTTCCGGCAGCAGTTGTGTGAACTTCAGCGGATCGGGTTCCTCCAGATCGGGGTTCTGCTCTTTGATCTCCTTGAGCGCGTGCTCGATCCGTTCCGGCGTGCGTCGCTCTTCAATGCGAGCCATCAGATGAAAGGATTTGAGCTTCCCGACCCAAGCGATGTCGTCGCGAACTCGCTGCATCAACGCCGGACCATCGACGGTCTCTTCGGCGTACAGAGACAATCGTGGTGCGGCGACGGAATTGATGACAACAACGATGGCTGTCAAAACAATCGGCAACGGCATTCTCATGTCGCTTGCTCCACGAGTTCATAGACCTTGCCATGCCGAGCCAGCCAAGCCCGATCGCCTTGTTCGGCATGTTCGGAGACTTCTTTCAAGAAGTTGACGGTCTCCGATTCGAGGCATGGCTCGGACGGATCATCCGGCGGGATGACCATCTCGACATCTACCGCGACGACGAACCGTCCGTTCTGAACGAGTCGAGTTTGAGTGATTCGCTTGCCTGGAATTCGCATGGTTCACCTCAATCGTCAAAGAAATGCACGGTTACGAGTTTGGCCACTCCGCTTTGACGAAGCAAAGACCAAACCGCTTTGAATTCCGTTCCGTCGGGCAACTCCTCACGGACTTCAATCGCTGGATTCGGCTGAGCATTCGGACGTTCGTTAATGAGCTCGCCTTCTTCGATTCCGGCGACCGCTTGCCAGTCCATGATGCCACGCTCTTCCAGGCGCTCGGCGGCGTGTTGGCCAATGACGTAGCAGTCACTTGCCACCAATTGCCGAATCGTCTGAAAAAGTGTGCCCATGACGACCTCGATCGCGTTTTACTCCAATGCCTTGATGATCGCCTCCACGCTGGCGAGTTGTTTCTTGTAGTTCTCCAACACGTCGCGGGTTTGCTGGAGGACGTCGGCGGGAGCTTTGGCGACGAAGGCTTCGTTGGTGAGTTTCTTTTCGTTGGACTCGATCCCTTTAACGAGTCGGTCTCGTTCTTTGATTTTGCGGTCGCGTTCGGCGGCGCGTTCGGCGGCGACGTCGATGAGGCCGTCCAATGCAACGAAGACTTCGGCGTCGGTCAAACTGCAACTATGGGAATTGGTGGGTGGTTGCACGTCGGCTCCGGCGGCGGCGAGCAGGGCTTTCGAGAGGTTCTCGAACTGCGCGGCGACGTCGTGCATCTCGGAGGCGATGTCGGCGTTGCAACGCATGTGGAGTTGAATCGGAGTGCTCGACGCGATGCTGTAGAGCGCGCGGACGTTGCGCACGGCGACGATCGTTTCTTGCAGCCGCGAGAAGCGGCGTTCGAGGTCGCGGTTTTGCCAGGAGGTCGGGACGTCGGGCCACGGGGCGATCATGACGGACGTGGCTGACGGCTGAGGCGAAAGGACTAAAGGGACGCAAGGGACCAAAGTGGCTGCGACATGATCGTCGTCCTTTGGTCCTTTTTGTCCTTTAAGTCCTTCAAGACCGCGCACCGGCGCGATCTCGTTCAAGCGCTGCCACAACTCTTCCGTGATGAACGGCGCAAACGGATGCAGCAATCGCACGATCGTGTCCAACACCGAAACCAACACGCGTTGGGCAATCGGCTTCAACGCCTCGTCCCGCAGACGCGGCTTGATCATTTCGAGATACCAGTCGCAGAACTCGTTCCAGACGAAGTCGCGGAGGATGCGAGTCGCTTCGTCGAAGCGGTAGCGGCCGAGCATCGACGTGACCTCGCCGGACGTGTGCGACAGGCGGCTGAGAATCCATTGGTCTTCGAGTTTCAGATCGGACTCGGCGACCGGTTCAGATTGAGTGGCACGCCCTGACGCTTTGGGAAGGGCGTGGGAATCGGTCGCGCTCTCGGCCACGCCCTTCGATGACTCAGGGCGTGCCACCCCGGCAACTGGTCCCGGCGTGTAGCCCTCCAGATTCAGCATCGCGAAGCGGGCGGCGTTCCAGAGTTTGTTGCAGAAATTGCGGCCGTACTCGAAGCGTTCGCTGACGACGCGAGCGACTGGTTCACCGGCATCGGGTTCGAACCAGGGGCTGCTGTACTGCGCCGACTGTTTGCATTTCGCGCACTTGACGCGCGGTTTTGCTCCGCCGCCGGGGACCGCTTTTTGGTGCTCCAGCGTTTGCGGGATGACGTGGCCGCAGTGCGGGCATTCGTAGCCGACGGGGAGTCGGACGTCCTGGGTCTCGCCGGCGAAGCTGGCGATGGTGAACCGCACGGCGTCGGTGCCGTACTTGTCGATCAGGTCCAGCGGATCGACGCCGTTCCCCTTCGACTTCGACATCGTCTGCCCAAACCCGTCGAGAATCTTCGGGTGAAT
>CAMDPX010000083.1 GCA_945905295.1 Planctomyces sp. SH-PL62
ACGGCCCGCGTTCTGGCGAAACGCGGCTACGGCGTTCGTCAAACCTACGTTTTGATCTCAAAAATTGCTTCGACCTCAACCGCCGGCCCCGTCGGCAGCGACGCGAAGCCCAGCGCACTCCGAGCGTGCCAGCCATCTCCCTCTTTACCGTAAAGCTGATGCACGAGGTCCGACGCCCCATTGATCACCAAGTGCTGGTCGGTGAAGTCGAGCGTGGAATTCACGCAGCCCAACAGCTTGACGCACCGCAGGCCGTTCAGCGTGCCGTGAGCGTGATGCACTGAATTCAGAATCTTGACCATGCACTCGCGAGCGGCGGCATAGCCTTGCTCGACGGTCAGATCGCGGCCGAGCTTCCCCTTCATGTCGCTGGTGTGCCCGGAGGTAAACAGCAGATTGCCCGCCTTCGCACACAAGTTGAGGTATCCGGGCTTCACTTCGGTAAACGTCAAGCCAAGTTCTTTCGCGAGCTGCTCAGGGCTATTCATGGTCGGCACCTTGTCGTTGGACGTTGGGTTGTGTCTGATTCCCGCCGCATCCGCCGTCGGCGGTCGGCGACCGGGCCAGCAGAATAGTCTCCACGTCGCGAGTTCGGAAATGAACACACCTCCCCCGCGCCACAATGACTTCGTCCGGCCGATAGCCGATGGCCGATGGCCGTTAGCCGTTATCGCACTTTTCGTCGTTGCACTATTGGCGACACCGCGCGCACACGCCGAAGACGAAGAGCTCCTCAAGAGCCTGCAATCACTCGACGCGCAGGTCGTCCCCACCGCCGAACGCGAGTCATTTGCCAATCAAGTTCGCGATCAACAGCGCCGCCAAATGCGCGACGCCAACGATCGCAGCACCGTCGAATGGCGACAGATCAAGACACGCGACGATTGGGAACGCTTCCGACGTGACAAGCTCACCGCATTGAAAAAGTCGCTCGGCTCGTGGCCGAAAACTCCCTCAGCGGTCCCCACGCGAGTGACTGCAACGTTCGATGGCGATGGCTTCGCCATCGAGAACCTCCTCTACGAGACCCGCCCCGGCTGGTGGGTCACCGCGAATCTCTACCGCCCATCGAAGCCGCGTGAGTCAATGCCCGGTCTGCTGATCTGCCACGCTCACCACACGCCGAAAGAGCACGGCGAGCTACAAGACATGGGAATGACTTGGGCACGAGCCGGATGCGTCGTGCTGGTGATCGATCAAGTCGGACACGGCGAACGCCGGCAACATCCATTCGCAACCGCCGCCGACTTCAATAAACCGTACCGTGTTGGCCCAGCCGACTACTCGTTCCGCTACGACAGTTCGATCCAACTGCAACTGGTCGGCGAGAGCCTCGTCGGCTGGATGGCCTGGGACATGATGCGCGGCGTCGATGTCCTGTTGGCTCGACCCGGAGTCGACCCAAAGCGATTGATTCTGCTCGGAGCCGTTGCCGGTGGAGGCGATCCCGTCGCCGTGACCGGTGCCTTGGACGAACGATTCGCGGCCGTTGTCCCGTTTAACTTCGGCGGTCCGCAGCCGGAGACTCGCTTCCCACTCCCCGACGATGCCGAGGTCGCATTCAACTACGCCGGCGGCGGCAGTTGGGAATCGACTCGCAACCTCCGCGACTCGGCCGGAGCGGGCTTTCTCCCCTGGGTCATCGTCGGCGGCATCGCACCGCGCCGATTGGTTTACGCTCACGAGTTCAAGTGGGATCAAGACCGTGATCCCGTTTGGAAGCGACTGCAGACGATCTTCGGCCTCTACGATCACACAGACTTCCTCGCATTCACGCACGGCAGCGGAGCCGTCACCGGCTCCTCTCCGCAAGACACGCATTGCACGCACATCGGCAAGACACACCGCATCCGCATCCACGAAGCATTCCGATCGTGGTTCGGCATCGACGTCTCGCCGGAAACGGAATTCAGCTCGCGCCTGCCTGCCGACCGCTTGCGGTGCTGGACTCCGGAACTGAAGCAGGAGTTGAAACCAAAATCGCTCGCCGAAATGACGACCGCGCTGGCGGATCAATTTGCTGCGCGGAACCAGCGTGAACGGCAGACACAGCTCATCGCTGGCGACAACCGCCGTGATCTCCGACGTCGCTGGACGGAACTGCTGAACGTCGCGTCGGACGACCCGCTGATCGTGGAGCAACGTGTCCGTCAAGAAACTGCAGCGACCGTCCGCGTGGAGGCGGTCGCGCTCATGAGTTCGTCCGGCAATCGTGTTCCAATCGTACTGCTCACGCCGAAGACATTGCGTGACGGGCAACCGGTCGTCGTCGCGATTTGCTCACAAGGCAAAGAGAGACTGCTCAAGGAACGCTCTCGCGACGTCGCCGACTTGCTCGCACGAGGCACCGCCGTCTGCCTGGTCGATCCACGCGGGATCGGCGAATCGAAGCTCGGCGACAGCCACGGTCGGCGCAGTTCCGCCACGTCGATGTCGTCCACGGCATTGATGCTCGGCACACCACTGCTCGGCCAGCAACTGCGTGATGTGCGGCTCGCAATGACCTGGCTGCGTAAGCAACCAGACCTCAAGGGTCGCCGCTTCGCACTGTGGGGCGAGTCGCTCACGCCACCGAATCCCGACACGGCTCTCTTCCGGCAGCCACGCGACGACGATCAAGCTTTGCCGGCTCCCTCAGAACCGCAAGCCCCATTACTCGCGCTGCTGACTGGTCTGTTCGAAGACGACATTTCCGCAATCTACACCGCCGGTGGTTTAACAAGCTGGCGTTCCCTGCTGTCCGACTACCTCGTCCTCACGGCCTACGACAGCCTTGTTCCCGGAGCACTGACGGTCGGTGACATCGCCGATCTGATCGAGCCAGTTCGTTCTGACCGCCGAGTCCGCATCGAAGCCGCTGTCGATGGCTGGAATCGACAGGTGCCTGCCAACGCGAAACGGGAAGGCCCGACAAAGTGGCTCGTGGAGTAGCGACGGAAAACCATTTCGATTCCGTAGCCGCGTTTCGCCAGAACGCGGGCCTGTCATCAAACACCCGCGTTCTGGCGAAACGCGGCTACGAAGGCATTTCATGATTCGCAACGCCGTCAAACACAAACTCCGCGAAGGCGGAGTCTCCATCGGCACGATGATGTTCGAGTTCAACACCACCGGCATCGCGCGCATCGCCGCGAACGCCGGAGCCGAGTTCGCCGTTTTCGACATGGAACACAGCGGCTGGAGTATCGAAACCATCCGCATGTTGATCGCCACAACTCCAAAGGCCGAGATGGTCCCAATCGTCCGCATCCCGGCGACCGAGTATCACTTCGTCGCCAACGTCCTCGACATGGGCGCGATGGGCGTCATGGTCCCGATGTGCGAAAGCGCAGACCAAGCTCGCCTGCTGGTAAGTTCCGCGAAGTACCCGCCGGTCGGTCGCCGAGGTGCCGCATTCAGCATCGCTCACGACGACTACCGCGGCGGTTCGATCCCAGACATCATCCAATCCGCCAACGACGAGACGCTGCTGATCGCGCAGATCGAAACCGCTCGCGGATTGGACAATGTCGAGGAGATTGCCGCCGTCCCCGGAATCGATGCCTTATGGATCGGTCTTTATGACCTCACCCTCTCGCTCGGCATCCCCGGCCAAATGAATCACCCGGATGTCCTCGCGGCCACCGATCGTGTCTTCGCGGCCTGCCAAGCCCACCACAAGTCACCAGCCGTGCTCGTCATGAGCATCACCGAGGGAGAAGCCCAACTCCAGCGCGGCTTCACGCTCATCGCGTATGGCGGAGATCTTTGGATCTACCAAGCCGCGCTCCGCAACGCGATCAAATGTCTGAGGCCGGACGGCAAAAGGTCGACGTAAGCGATGGGCTCCGCGAGCCCATTGTTGAGTGGCATTCCGGTCAAGGCGGGAAGGTCCGAGCAGTTCATCTCGGCAATCTGTAGGGCCTTCGGCTGGCGCGCGGCGATTCTCCTAAGGATTTACCGCATATCGCCATCACTCGCAGGATATGTACAGTCGATGAATAGGGCGCATCAGGAGGTTTCGGAGGAATCTTCTGAGTGGATTCTCGGACCGGATCGCAACAGGGAGGTCATTATGCGCCGTCATCTTGACGATTCATCGCCGTTCCCACGGGAACGGCACGAGTTTCCAAAGAGTTGGTCAAACCTCGGTCAACTTCTTCAAACCGGAGGCTTGGCACTCGCGGCTTTGGCTTCGTCCCAGGCTCTCGAACTGGCGAACGCGGCACCACCGATGCCATTGCAGGCTCCCGCACCGATTGCGAAGGCAATCCCGTCAGTTCTTCCGGCTGTCGCCGATCCAGCCGCTGACGCCGAGCGGATTGCCGCCAGCGCGGAAGCGGTGCTGAAGGAGCAGGATCAGATCCGCAAGGAAGAGCAGGCGAAGCAACTGATTCGCGATGCCGGAGCACTCCCTCCGGGCGAGGCGAAGACGTCTCTCTTGAAACGGCTCGCCCGGATTTTCGCGGGCGACAACGCCACCACCAACGCACGGAAGGCGGCGCTCACGATTGATTCCACCGCCGCCGCGGAGCAGGCCCGGACCTTGGTGCTCTTGGCGAAGGCCGAATTGGCTTCGGGCCAAGGGCAACAAGCCTGGTGGACGCTGCATGAAGCTCAACAGATTGCGCTCAAGCTCCAGGATGAACGTGAAATCGTCGCGGTGTTTCGTGAAATCGGGCTGGTTGAGCAAGCATTGACCACGGCCGCTGGCCCGGCCCCCAAATACTCACCGACCGCAGAAGAAGTCGTCGCCACGGTGTTGGATAACGGCCTGCCCCCCAAGGGATATCAGGAACTGGACATCGTCCGCGAAGGGGGAGGTCCGTTGCGCGAGCCGACCGTGATCCGGCACACCTACTACTACAACGGCGACCGCGTCTTCCAAGGCCCGAAATTCAAGGGCGGCCCGACGATCGTCCAAGTCACGCATCCCAAATCGGGATGCGAAGTCTGCGCCCGAGTCAACATGCCGACCGGCGCGCCGCTCATCGAATATGACGACTCATCCATTCGGTACTATTTTCCGGACGTCCATGTGGAGCTGCGGTTCCGCAACTCCGGATGTTGCGAGGTGGACTACCACCATCACTGCAATCCCTACGACAAACTGCGACACCGGATTGAGGCCAAGGAACTCCGCAAGCCGGAGAAGTCTGGCCCAGGCGGAACCACGAGCGCGATCGGCAGTCTGCTTAACATCGGAGCCGGCGGGCCGCTCTCGTTGGCGTCCCGTTTACCGGGCACGTCAGACCTGCTGCAAAGCAAGGAGTCGCGCATTCCCAACACGCTGCGGCAGTCCTCGAAGGTGAAGAACAGTCTCCCCAAAGATCTCCGCCGCTAGCCGCGTCACCGTTGATGCCATTGAGCCGACTGTCAGGACGACATTCGGGCCTTGTCCTTTCCCTGCGTTCCGCTGACGGACCGGGGTTCCACATTCACTCATTGCTAAGGATGGCAATTATGAAAACTCGCATATCATTCGCCAGCCACTTCCTGGCCGCAGCGTGTTCTTGGCCTCGATTCCGATCACTGATTCCCACAGTCACGGCGTCGATCGTTTCGCTCGGGACGATTCAAGCGGCGGATGTCAGTCCCAATCCTCTGAGCGAATATGGAATCTCGACTCTGGACTATGTCGCGAATGCGAAGCATGCGACAGGCACCGTGGGCCCGAACACTCCAGCGGCTGCGGGCGGAGTCCTGGACACCGATCACCTCATTCGCATTGGATCATCAGGGTGGAGCACTCTTGCGGAACTAAAAAATCAACTCAACCAGGTTCCGTCAAAAGGCGTGCTGGACATCACGATTCAGCGAAACGGTGAACCGAAACAAATCAAACTGGTTTCGAGCGAGATCGCGGCCACGTTTCTCAATAAGCAAGGATTCGTGCTCGATGATCCGAGTACTGCGAAAAGCCGCGCGGTCACGGCGTCGTTTGGTGCAGCAGCCGGTGCCGGGATTCGACAAGGCGACCTGATCCTCAAGTTGGATGGCAAGTCCTTCGACAGCAATGTGGCCTTCAACGACTACTTTTATAAGGCCCTCAACGGGCGGGGACGTGTCCTGATCCAAACGCAACAGACCCCAAACAACATCATTGTTGAGATCGACTTCCCGAAACTGGCGGCCCCGATTGGCCTGGCGCGCGGAGTCGCTGATGGCTCCAAAGGACCGCCGGTCGATTTCCCGCAGTTCTTAGACGTCGGCCGCAATCCCGATGACCTGACGGCCGGTCAACAGCCCGACCGCTTCAACGAGGTCATCGCGGCCCGCGTCGAACTGTATTACTTCCGCGACGCGCATCGCGTGGCTCAGATCATCAATCGCCGCGTGAAATCGTACAACGGCCCGGCCGTGACCGTCGCCGACCAAGCGGCCGAGCAGTCGCGGACCAAGTTTGAACAAGAACGCCTCGAACGACGCCAGAAGGAATTCGACGCCGAGCAAGCGGCGAACGAACTGCGCGTCCAAGAGACCAAGCTGACCGCGTCCGTGGGAGCACTCCGAAGTGTGCTACAAAAGAAACAGAACGCCGACCAACTCGATCAGGAACTCACCGATATCGCGACCGAGTTGGCGGCGATTGAAAAGGAACTCAATAGCCCGACTGGGCCCAGCGCTCCGAGAAAAGCGACATTAGAGCGCCGAAAAACACAGCTCACCAATGAGCAGACCTTGAAGACCAAACAGAAAGCTCAGCTCGACAAAGAGGTCACGGCGGTCACCAGTGCCCAACCCGCGGGTGGCTCGACAACGAATTCCGTCGTCGCCGAACTGAAAGCCAGCATCACTCAGTTGCTTGGCGATATCGACACGCAAAAGAAGGTCGTCGCTGCCAAGCAGAACGAGGCCCGCAAGGCGGACGATCAGGAGCAACTCGCGGCCAAGGATCAGTTCCGGCGCGAGGTCGCGGCAGCAAAGACCGACCCGGACACCTACGTCCCCGGAGACCGGAACAATGTTGATCCGGTCTCGCAGGTCTCCATCAGCGTGATCGGCGAAGGGGTGCTGCACCTGCGCGGGCCACGCAAGGGGCTGGTCAAAGTGCGGGAGATGATCAACCAGATCGACCATCCGGTCGGCCAAGTCAAAATTGGCGTGATGACAGTGCAGGTCAACGGCGAGAACGGCTCACGGATGGAAAACACACTCAAGCGTGTTGAGGGCAACATCAGTCGCAGTCGCTTCCTGACCGCTACGGCCGGGCAGTTCTTACTCAGGGCAGTGTCGGAAGTCGTCCATGAAGCCGCTGCGGCTCATCAGTGTGCAATGCCAGATCAGTTCTTCGCGGCAGAAACGGAAGTTGAGCTCAATAACGTCAAATTGTCGGTGACCGAACGCGAGGCGAAACGCCTTCGCTGGCAGCGCTACCTGCATGCTTTCTTCGGAAAGGACTTTCTGGAGGAACTCCGTGATGTGGACGACACTCTGTCGCTCCTCGATCCGATCAATAAATTGCTGTCCATGAACTCGACGGATTCGCTGACGTTGGCCGAAGCGCTCGTGCTGACGGGCCTGGCAAAAGGGGAGCACCGGCTCGCGATCCTGTGCCGGTTTGATGATTACATTCAGCACGAATTGCCGAAGCGAGAAGGCCAGTGGATCGTGACCACCGGAGCACACAAGTGCTACGACCCGCGCTGGTGGGGCGATGCCAACAAGGGCCGTGCCAAAGTCTCCGAGGACGGCAACCGGAAGTACAAATTCCAAGCGATCAAAGCGATTTATGAGCGAACCGCCTGCTCGCAGGGATTCGATGACGGCGATCGGCTCAATGCTTTTCAACGCTCCATCGTGAAGCTCGTTCAAGGCATCTCATTGGAACTGGGGCTGCACCATAAACGTGACGCCCTGATTCAGAAACGAGCGTTCGTCGATCGAATGCACCGTGGCGGACGCCCAACTTTGACCGACGTGCAGTTAGCCTATCTCGATGAGCAAATCGCGATTCTCGAAGAACAACACCTCGATGCTCAAGATGCGCTCCGCGGCCAGAAAGCCGCGATTGATAAGCTCATCAAGCAGATCGTGGTGGCGATGGAAGACGACGTTTACGCTCAGTTCTATGACCCGGCTTTGGAGCGAGTGCGCAAGGCGGCTCAGGAATGGGACGTCGAAATGTCACAGATCGAGCGGACGACGATCCTCACCAACAACCGCGCTTTTGCGAAGGTCTCGCCGCAGGCCAGTTTTGAATTCGATCTGCCCAAGCGAGACATCGCCATCGCCGAGGCGCTCAAGGCCGCGTATGCCTTGCACAAAGATCTTGGCCCGTTGTTGGCCGATCCCGAATTCGGCACGCTGGCCAAGATGTTTGCCGGCCAGTCGATCGGCGGGGGAGTCGCGGACGGGACCGTGAAGAATGTGATCCCCGGCTTGAATTCCGCCGACCAGCAGCAGCTCTTGTATGCCGACTCGGTCGTGCCGCCGAAGTTCGGCACCGAATTGGAGAAGCTCATTCCCAATCCGGCGATCTACAAATTCGAGACCGGGACAGGCTACGAAGTCCGCCCCGTGATCCAGCCTGACGGACAATCGGTCGCGTTCGATTTCAACTACCTCTACACGACCGACCTGCTGGAACCGACCCGGCCGGACGAACGGAGCTTGGGCCGAGTCAAACGCCACTTCGTCAACACGGAAGTGCAACTGGGCAACCTCGAATGGCGTGAGATCAGCCGCTACGAAGTCGCGCTCAAGGCGGCCCGTAACTCACGCGGTGTGCCTTTGCTGGAAGACGTGCCCGTTGCGGGAGTCTTGTTCCGCCCGCTGCCGCAAGCCAAGAAGTCCATTCAGAAAAACATCATCATCGGCCAAGCCACGATCTATCCGACGATTCAAGATCTCTTGGGCCTGCGTCCGGCAAGTCAGGCGTATCTCGACCATCAGCAGATCGCCAAGGACGGGTACAAGGAATTCCAGAGGGACAACAACCTGCTGCGGACACTCAACGCCGACCTCGACCAGCAATTCAAATCGATGATCAGCGGAACCTGTCCGCCCAATGATCGGTACTGTCCGCCAGGATCGACGATGCAGCCCAATGCTGTTCCTCCGGCTCCGGCTCCGCCTCAAGAACTAAAACCAGAACCAGAACCAGAACCAGAACCGGCTGTTCTTCGGCTTCCTGCTCCTCCCGGTCCGGCGACACCGCCCAATGCCATGCTGCGGCCGGCACCGCGAGTCTATTCGCAAGCCCCCGCAACTCTCCCAGCGAATCGCGTGGGGGAACTCTCCAAGCCCGCCCCGATCGCACCCGAAGTGATTCAGCGGATGAGCTACCAGAAGACCGCCCCGCGCCCTGCCGCACCGGCCGCGTCCCGGAAGGTGAAATGACCTAGGCGGGTCGTTGAATCACAAGTAACAGAAGTCCCAGAAGCCAGTTCTCGCTGCCACGCGAACTGGCTTCTGGCGTTGAACGCATCGCCGAACAGCATGACGTGCAAGATCTCGACGGGCAGTTTGAAAGGGGGAAAAAGTTGACGGTGCGAAATCCACTTCGCTGAGCGTCGGCACTGCACCACAAATGCAAAAACCCTCGAAACTTCGAGGGTTCTTGCAAAACAACTGGGCGATACTGGATTCGATTCCCACTCGACTTCTGCGGGAAATGTGGAGAGTGAGTGGCAAAGCGGCGCGCATTCCGGCGCGCGGCATGACGCGGGTGTCATTCTGGCCGATGACGATGCTGGCTTGGCTGCGATCGTGGAAGCGTGGCCGAAGCTGTCGGCGGATGCTCAACGCGCAATGGTGGCGTTCGTCGATCGGGAACTCGGTTCAGAGGCCGTTGAGGCGGTGGCGATGGATCGGGGAACGTGATCGGGCTGGCTCCCTCGATGGGTCGTCGCGTTCCTGCTGGGTTGCGAATCAAACTGGAACGCTTGCGTTCTAGTTTGACGAAAGCATCAAAAAGCGCACGGTCCTTTTTACTCAATCCGAACACTGGCCAACACGAAAGAGCCGAGAAACGCCGGCATTTTCCAAAACCCCTCTAGTGAACACTCAATGTCAAAACGTTTGCTCAATTATGGCAAGGAATCTCGGATGCTGCGGTGCGGTCTACAAAAGTCGGCCCCTCTCAAAAAACGACCGTCCCCGCCCTCTCGGTCTGTTGGTGGGGCGTCGCCGGGGCGGGTAGGCTGCTGATCGGGTTGCCGGCGCGGGTTGCAAACCGTTCCGACCGAAGCGGTCAAAGGCGAAGTCGTGGTTGCCAGTCCTTTCCACGCTCTCGCCTGCGACCGGCCCGATCCTCGAAAGGACTGGCCATGACGGGAGAGTCATCGCCGCGCATTGCTGCTCAAGAATTCGCGTCGTCGTTGAAGGCCATTGAATTCACAGCACTGATTCTCTTCCGGGATATCGGTGGAAAACCGCCTACGGCCGAATGGCGTGGGATCCAACTTGCCGACGCCTGCAATCACTTTGACCAATGCGTGAAAAGCATCGAGCTACTCATTGCGGACAAGGTTGGGACGGCGATTGACAGCAATCCGCGGAAGTGGTTCGCCAACACGCTCACTGCGTTGAAGAGACTCGTTGATCGTCCCTGGCTGTATGACCACATACTGCGACACACCGACTTAGATCGACTGGACGAAGACCAACAAGCGGACCTTGAGCGACTCCGCCAAGAAGTCGAATGCCGTGCGGAAGAATTGGAGTCTGCCGCATTAACTCTGCCGGCTGACGAACCGGCCAAGACGCCGGCCAGCGAATTGACCAAGACGCCGCCCGACAAGGTGAACGGCGTGCCGGGATATCTTGGGCTGATCGTCGAGAAGGATGGGACGGTTCAACGTGAGGGCTTTGATCCTACCGTACAAGTTTCGGGGCCAGTCGCTTGGCCAATGTTTCTTGCACTGTTCAACGCGGCTGACGCTGGCCTTTCAAAGCAAGAACTGGCGCGTCTGCTGGGCGAAAAGAACGCGGCGGCGAGACGACGGGTAAAGAAGAATCTCAAGGACAAGTTACATCGTCCGTTGAACATCACGATTCCCCGTGACGAGTGGAAGCTGGCCGAAGCGTGACTCGGAAATCACGCCTGTGTGATTGGGGCTGTCACGCCCTTCGTGTTTTGATTCGAGCGTCTCGATTGACGTGTTCGTTTCACAAATCGCGAGGGCGTGGTTATGCCGAGTCCGTTGCAACAGTCCGCTGAACTGATCCCGCTGGGCGATGTGCCTGGCTACATCCCGTCGAATCCCCATCGCTCGACCGTGTGGCGATGGGCACTGCGCGGCATTTGGAGCGGCGGCCGAGTTCTGAAGCTCAAGTCTCGCACCGTGGGCGGACGCCGCTACACGACGCTTGCCGACATCGAATGTTTTCTGACCGCGTGCAACGACGGCGAGGTGCCTCGTGGGTAGTTCGTCCGCGATGTCTGATCCTCGCCCGCCGTACTTCGCGATGCGTGTGTTGCGGTTGGCGACGAAGACTGCTTTGGCTCAACACTGCGGGACTGATGTGCTCGCTCTGCTGTGCGTGATCGCTGTGACCGAAGACGCTCGGCGGTATCGAGGCCCGGTCGCGTTCTGGAATGACCAGTTGTTGACGCTCTTGGGTTTCGGCAAGTGGGACCGACTCGACCGAGCACGGAAAGCGGCCGTCAAAGCCGGCTGGTTGCTCTACGAACCTGGCGGACGCCACAAGGTGGGCTTGTATCGAGTCGTGATCCCGGCCGACCTGCAAGGCATCAGCGACACGGCTGTTGATGAAGGCTCGACACCCGAATCGGGATATCAAGAGGGGGAACGACAGCGGGAGCTACAAGGGGAACGAGCGGGGGAACGACAGGGGGAACCTTCTTACCTGATCCCTCAACCTGAACCCTCCCCCTCAAATGGCGACGGGGACGAATGGCGAGGGATTGAAAAGCAACTCAGAGCGGAAGGTGTCCGAGAGGGGCGTGAGGCGATTCAACAGGCCCGTGAAGCTGGATGCTCACCGGCGGACATTCAAGCGGTCATCGACTACTTCCGCTCGCGGCGAGACGCATGGGAGTTACCGGAAGCGGCACTCTATCGCCGCGTCTTGAATGCGACGCCCGATCAACTCGCCAACGATCCCGCCACTTGGTTCCCCTTCAAGCCGGCTTTCCTTCGTCGTGAGCAATCGGCCAAGGAAGCTCGACAGCGGATCGTGGAAGCCCAGACGAAAGCCTTGGCACCCAAGCAACCCGAACTGACCGACGCCGAACGCCAAGAGTTGTCCGCTAAGTTCGCCGAGACGATTGCTCGACTGCGGGCTGGCAATCCGCGCCAAATTACGACGCAAGATTCCAGTTTGGTGAGCGCGTTAAAGCTCTCCGACGATCGGGCTGAATTCGTCACCGCTGGTGATGACTCACCGCGCTTGATGCACGAGGGCGACGCGCGAAGTCCGCCGGCCCCGACCGCTCCAATGGAAACGGACGCCCCACGCAATGAGGCGTCCGCTCGTGGATCTTCAATCACACACCAAGTCCCCTCCAAGGAACCGATGACATGACCGACCGAACCTTCTTCCGCGACGATCGACCTGACAACGACGATCGACCTGACAACCTTCCGCACAATCACACTGCGACCAGCAAATTGGCGGCCGAGTCGATGAAGCCCTTTGCTGGTCCACAACTCATGCGAGTCTTCCGCTTCCTCGAATCGCGTAGCGATCGCGGCGCGACGGATGAAGAGCAGCAAGACGCTCTGAGCATGAGCGGCAATTCGCAGCGACCACGACGCAAACGCCTCGTGGAGCTCGGCCGAGTCAAAGATTCCAAGAACATGCGGATGACCCGATCGGGCAGACCGGCAACCGTATGGCTCGCAGTCCCACCGGACCAAGTGCCGCCAGTGCGCTCGAAAGCAAATTGGCCAACGGATGGCAAATCGAATCCGAACAAAGCCAACTCGGCCGAGTTCGTTCCTGACTTCACAATCTGACCACGGGAGCTGTCACGATGAATTCCACATCGTTGTTGCCGGCTGCTCTGCGCCGGCCGGAGAAGTCTGAGACGCCGCGGCTGTTGTTGTCGCGGGATGAAGCGGCCAAGGCACTCAACGTGTCGGTGCGGATGTTGGACTCGCTCACCGAACCGGCCGGAGCGTTGAAGCCCGTCAGGATCGGGCGGCGTGTGCTGTTCTCGCCGGTTGAACTTCAACGGTGGATCGACGCCGAAACAAAAGCGATACCGTAGGCCGCGCTCCCGACGTGCCGATGATCGGAGAGAACGAATCTCCGCGCGGCACCACGTTTGATCGGGACGAACTGCCGATCCTCGAATATCATCCTCGCACCTTTGCCGCCTGCGCGGTGTGCCGGACTGCAACCCGGCCCCGCGTGGGCGGCGTTGCAGAAAGGTCTCAACATGGCCAGCGTCGTTTCGGATCCGAATGGATATCACCGCGTCGTCTTCAAAGGGCTGGATGGTGAACGCCATCCGATTCGGCTCGGCAAGTGTTCCGAGAAGGACGCCATCAACGTGAGCAATCACGTTGAAGAGATCATCACCGCGTCGATGCTCGGCAGACCGGTCGCACGGGCAACCGGCGAGTGGCTGGCTGACATGCCGGCCATGATGGAAAAGAAGCTCGTCAAAGTGGGGCTGATCCATCCGCGCGACGATGCGAACCGAGTCACCTTGGGGAAGTTTCTGGATGCCTACCTGCAACGCCGCTCGGACGTGAAGGCCGGGACGGCGGTGTTCTACGGTCACACGAAACGCAATCTGATCGACGTGTTCGGGACTGATCGACCGCTGGGCAGTATCACGCCGGCCGATGCCGACGACTTTCGCCGACACCTGCAAACGCCGGTTGTAGATCCCTCGCCTGCGAAGAAAGGCGAGAAGCCCCACAAGAAAAAAGCTCTGGCCGCGGCAACGGTGGCTCGGCGATGTAGTCTGGCCCGGACATTCTTCAAGGACGCGGTACGGCGAAAGCTGATTGCGGAAAATCCGTTTGATGATGTGGTTGGCGGCCCCTCGCACAACTCGGCGCGGCAACGAATCATTGACCAAGACACCATCGCCAAAGTGATCGACGCTTGTCCGAACGCGGAATGGCGGCTGTTGGTTGCACTGTCGCGGTTCGGTGGACTCCGCGTTCCCTCAGAACTGTGTTCGATGAGATGGCGAGACATCGACTGGTCCGGCAACCGCATGACAGTTCACTCGCCGAAGACCGAGCACCATGCCGACAAGGACAAGAGGGTTGTGCCGATCTTTCCTGAGTTGCGGCCCTACCTGGACGAAGTCTTCGCCGCCGCGTCCAAGGGATTCGAGCAGACCGTCAACGCCGACGAATGGATTCTCCCCGGCTTCCGAGGCAAAGCCGCCAACGATGGCAATTGGCGCGGGGTCAACCTGCGAACGCAATTCGAGAAGATCATCAAGCGTGCTGGCCTGACGCCGTGGCCGCGTCTGTGGCACAACTTGCGAGCCAGTCGTCAAACCGAATTGGAAGACCGATTCCCGTCTCACGTCGTCTGCGCGTGGCTGGGGAACTCTGAGGCGATTGCTCGCAAGCATTACCTGCAAGTCCGCGAAGTGGACTTCCAAAAAGCGGCGCGCATTCCGGCGCGCGCTACGCCTGCAAGTGGTAGTTTTGAGACGCACGGAGTCACCACAAATGCGAGAACCCTCGGAAATCCGAGGGTTCTCACTTTGAATGTGGGCGATACTGGATTCGAACCAGTGACTTCCACCGTGTGAGGATGGCACTCTAGCCGCTGAGTTAATCGCCCGATAATTGAGAGTAGCGTGCGCCACCCAACGGGTTGCCCGATGGCGAGGCGGGGTTGTACCGTCTGCCTATGGGTCTCGCAAGTTTCTGAAATCGGGCTAAGAGCATGACTGACTTTGGAGTTCAAGACGCCGTCGAGATGACTCCGTCAATCGCTGCAAGCCCTCTCTTGAGTACGGACGCGGAGGTCTCTTTGGTGACAAAACGGCTCGGACGAACCATCGCGATCATGCCCGCGTACAACGCTGCGGCAACGCTGGAGCGGACAGTCGCCGACATTCCTGCGGGAGCGGTTGATGAGATCATTCTGGTGGATGATTGCAGTCGCGATAACACGGTGGAGATCGCTCGGCGATTGGGGCTGACGGTCATCACGCACGAGAAAAACTCCGGATACGGTGGGAATCAGAAGACGTGCTATCGGCACGCGCTGGAACGCGGGGCCGAGTTCATTGTGATGATTCATCCCGACTATCAGTACGACAGTCGAGTCGTTTCGGTCGCGGTTGAGATTCTGAAATTGGGAATCTGCGACGTGATCTTGGGGTCGCGCATTCGCACGCGGCGTGAAGCGCTCGATGGGGGAATGCCGAAGTGGAAGTACGTCGCCAACCGCGGGCTGACGACCTGTGAGAACATTGCGCTTGGGCAAAACCTGGGGGACTTTCACAGTGGGTTTCGGGCGTATCGCCGCGACGTGTTGGAGACGATTCCGTTTGAGCGGAACTCGGATGACTTCGTGTTCGACAGTCAATTTCTGGCGCAGGCGGTTCACTTCGGCTTCAAGCTGGGGGATATCCCGGTGCCGGTGCGCTACTTCGACGAGGCTTCGAGCATCAACTTTGGCCGCAGTGTGACGTATGGCCTGCGGACGTTGCAGGTGCTTTGGCAGTTCTGGCTGCATCGTCTGGGCATTTGGCGGAGCCCGCTGTTTCAAAGGCGTGAGGCTCAAAGCCCGACGGCTTAAGTAGCCGCACTCGCCACAGCCTGTTGAAAAACGTGGGGCACGTTTCCAACGTGCCCAATTTCTTCGGAGAATGAGCACGATGAAATCGTGCTCCACGACTTTTTCAACAGGCTGGCCAGAGTGCGGGTCGCCCGCGTTCTGGTGAACGCGGCAACCTACGGGCGAATGGCGGACGCAGCACCACTCACCTCAACGCCGCTCCGAGTTTCTCCGCGCAGGCGTTGATGACCGACTTCACGGCGGAATCCACTTCGTCATTCGTGAGCGTACGGTCGGCGGCTCGGAACGCGACGGTCAGCAAGTATGACTTTTTGTTGGCGGGGATTTGTTGGCCTCGGTATTGACCACCGAACGTGGCTCCATCGAGCGATCCACCGGCGGCGGAACGGACGACTTCGAGCAGCGCTTCCCAAGTGACCGACTCATCGAGCACGAAATTGAGGTCGCGTGAGATGCTTGGAAAGCGCGGCAGTTCGGCAAACGTGGGAACGAGGTTCGGCGCGGCTTCGAGCGTCGCGAGGTCGAGTTCAGCAGCGATCACGGCGTCGCGAAGATCGAGCTTGTCCGTGACCTCACGCGACAATTCACCGAGCCAGCCGAGTGGTTGACCGTTGAGCAACACCTCGGCTCCTCGGCCGGGGACGAAGTGGGGGTGATCGCTCGGACGAACGGTGACGAGCGACTGCGGATTGATGCGGTGGGCGAGCGCCTCGACAACACCTTTGGCTTCGACGAACGAACCGCCGGTGACGAAAGCGACTCGGCGCGGTTCGGCGGTCGGATCGCCGGGACGGGCGGCGAGATACACGCCGGCGGTCTCGAAGAGTTTCGCGTTGAAGTTGCCGTGACGTTCGTTGTCGCGGCGGACGACGAGCAGGCTGGGGATCAGGCTTTGTCGCAGTGTGTTCTCTTGCCGGCGCGACGAGTGATCGACGCTGAGGTAGGTTGGGACTCTGTCCCGACTGCCAGATTGGGTCGGGACGGAGTCCCAACCTACGATCAGATCGGCCAACTCGCTGCTTACGAAGGACAGAGTGATTGTCTCGAAGAAGCCGGCGGCGGTGAGTGTGTCGCGGAGGCGGTCGAGGACTCGTTCGGTCAGCGACTTCTCGCTGAGCGATAACGGGACGAACACGTCTTCGGGGATCTTGTCGTAGCCGTGAATGCGAGCGACTTCTTCGATCAAGTCGGCCTCGCGTGAGAGATCGCGCCGCCAACTGGGGGCAAGGTAGTGTCGCGTGCCGTCCGCATCGGGCTGGTCGCTGTTCGGCTTGAGTCCGAGTGCGACGAGGATTCGATGCGACTCGTCAGAGGGGACGTCGATCCCCAGGATCCGGCGGAACTGATTGGACCGGATCGAGACCTTCTGCGGATCGGCGGCAGGGGGCTGGCCGGCCCAGATCGAGCCTTCAAGCAGTTCTCCCCCGGCGACTTGTTGAATCAACTCGCAGCAGCGGCGGCTGGCCCAGTCCATTTGGTGGGCATCGACGCCGCGCTCGAAGCGGTATGACGACGGGCTGTGCAGGTTCAGCTTGCGAGCGGTCGCGCGAATCGACATCGACGAGAAGTCGGCAACCTCGATCAACACGTTCTTCGTTGTCGAGCTGATTTCGGTGGCGGCTCCGCCCATGACTCCGGCGACGGCGACGGGGCGTTCGGCGTCGCAGATCGCGCACATGTCGGGAGTCAGCGTGTATTCGTTGTGGTCGATCGCTTGGATTTTTTCGCCGGGCTTCGGTCGGCGGACGATGATGCGGCCACCTCGCAGTTTGTCGAAGTCGAACGCGTGGAACGGCTGGCCGCTTTCCATCAGGCAGTAGTTGGTGACATCGACGACGTTGTTGATCGGTGCGATGCCGACGGCCTCCAGCCGATCGCGCAGCCACTTGGGGCTGGGGCCGATCTTCACGCCGCGAATCAGGCGAGCGACGTAGCGCGGGCAGAGATCGGGGCACTCGATGGCGACGGACGTGGCCTGCTCAATCGGCTGGCCGTTGGACTTCACGTTGGCGGGAGGAATCGTCAGCGGCTTGTTGTAGAGGACACTCGCTTCGCGCGCGACGCCGATGTGGCCCAGGCAATCGGGACGGTTGCTAGTGACTTCCAGGTCTATCGCCTGGTCGTCGCCGTGCGGTTCGATCGACTCCAGATTGAGCCCGGCCATCATCAGTCGATCGGCGACCTCGGCGGGCGGGCTGTCGAGCGCGACATAATCTTGCAACCAATTCCAACTGACGATCATTTTGAATTCCAAAGCGATAAGACGGAGGGGGCGGGTCTTCATATTTCAAAATTGCCGAGGCAATTTTGAAATTTGAAGACCCGACCCCGAATTGGTTCCAAGGGGGGGCGTAATCTAGGTAGTGAGCGACCATTCGGAAAGCAGCGTCTCACGTTTGTGGCATCAGCGAACTCGCGCTATCTTGCCGTCCCTTTCCACGGTCAGAGAGCTTCTCATGGCAAAGAAAAAGAGCGTGGCGAAAGAGCACCTGCATTACCACAAGGACGGCAGCCTTTGGGCCAAAGGGGAGATGCTCGACGGAGTGATGGTCGGTGATTGGGAATGGTTCCGGAAAGATGGATCGAAGATGCGTTCCGGTTCGTTCAACAACGGCGAGCAAGTGGGCGACTGGACGACCTATGATCGGACCGGTGCGGTTTACAAAGTCACGAAGATGAAACCGAAAAAGAAATCGTGAACGATCGGAGTTGGTGCGGGACATGGCGAATCAGACAGACGTGGCGATCATTGGCGGCGGGATTGTGGGCTTGGCGACCGCGTATCGGCTGCTGGAACGATTTCCCGGAACGCGCGTGACCATTCTGGAGAAGGAAGCGACGCTGGCGTTTCATCAGACGGGACGGAACTCCGGCGTGCTGCACAGCGGCATCTATTACAAACCGGGATCGCTGCGTGCGACCAACTGCCGTGAAGGCAAGAAGGCGATGGAGGAGTTCTGTCAGCGCGAAGGAGTCGCCTACGACATCTGCGGCAAGGTGATCGTCGCGGTGACCGAGGACGAGCTTCCGAAGATGCAGGACATCTTTGCTCGCGGGCAAGCCAATGGGGTTCAATGCGAACTGATCGGGCCGGAACGGTTGAAGGAACTCGAACCTCACACGGCCGGCATCGCGGCGATTCATGTGCCGGAGGCGGGGATCGTCGATTACCCCGGCGTCTGCGAAAAGCTGGCGATTCGGATTCGTGAGAAGGGGGGCTCGATTCTGTTCAATGCTCGTGTGACGTCGATGTCGCGATCAAACGGCCGGATGATCGTGCAGACGACGGCCGGGGAGATTGAAACGCGATACATCGTGACCTGCGCGGGATTGCACGGTGACCGAGTCGCGAAGCTGAGCGGCACTCCGGTCGATTCGAAGATCGTTCCGTTTCGCGGCGAGTACTTTGAACTCAAGCCGGAGATGTCGCATCTTTGCCGGAACCTGATTTACCCAGTACCTGATCCGGGATTTCCATTCCTCGGCGTGCATTTCACGCGGCTGGTTCATGGCGGCATCGAGTGCGGGCCGAACGCGGTGCTGGCGTTTGCTCGCGAGGGATACACGAAGCTCGACATCAACCTGCGAGACCTGTTCGAGTCGCTGACGTACCCTGGATTCCTGCGGATGGCGGCGACGCACTGGCGGACCGGCTGCGGCGAGATGTGGCGGTCGTTCAGCAAAGCGGCGTTCGTCCGCGCGCTGCAACGGTTGATGCCGGAGATTCGTTCCGAGCACCTGCATTCCGCGCCGTCGGGGGTGCGGGCGCAGGCGCTGGGGCGAGACGGCAAGCTGGTCGACGATTTCGTCATTGTCGAGAACGATCTCGTGGTGAACGTACTCAACGCTCCGTCTCCGGCAGCGACGGCGGCGTTGAATGTCGGACGGTTGATTGTGGACAAGCTCGCGGAGCGATTGTCGTAGGGTATGGGCGAGTCGTCCCGACTGCCCCAAGCCAGTGGCCGCGCCGGTTGCAGAGTTGAAGTGCGATCGCTCACTCGGATTCTCTGACGAGTTTTTCATACGACGAGTCCTGCGAACGTCGGACATGCGCTGCACTCCCGTCAGAAGGGAACTGGACGCCGAGCATTGAGCAAAGACTTGTTGACCATCGCCAGCCAATCGCACACGACTGACGAGACCTCGCTCGGCCATTCGTGAGCCATTCTGCCGAGCGGGGTCGGCCGCATCTCATCCCGATCACAGAAAACTCCGCCCGTAGTGAAGCGTTCGGCTCATCACGCCGGCTGGTGTTGTACATTTCCTAACGACTTGACTGGCATCGGACTCCTGCACTCGGCGATCGCGCAAGTGGTGGAGTTTACGGCGGATGAATTCTATGCGTTGGCCAAGGCCGGCGTGTAGGACATTCGATGCCTCGATGTTCGTCACGCCTTTCTACCGAGTTTCCACGGGAAGCCCGCTAGAAGGTGTCTCACATGAAGTCTGATTCCAATCAGGTCCAACCACTCCTTAAACAAAGTGATTCCAACTCGGAGAGTGTTTCGCCGCCAGCCATGCAGCGTGGCGAAACCAGGAATGAAGCCAAGCTGGGAATTCCGTTGCCGCGTCCGAAGCGGCGGCGGACGCGATCGAAGGCTGATCGTGGCTTGCCCGATGATGCTGATTTGGCGCGGCTTGCGACCGTGTACCTGGAAAAGCAGCGGAAGCTCTGGCCGGAGCTGGCAGAGGCGGGACTTTTCCCTGCGCCGAGTCCTGAAGTCATTCAGCAAATGGTGGAAGACTTCAAAGCTCGGCATCGTGGTGTGGCAGCGAGCGTGGATTCTCTCCAGCCGTTCAAGGCTTATCGCAGCAAGTTGGCGGGTTCGTACAACCGGTACTCGTGCGACAACAGTAATCCGACCTCCATCTCGGATCAGATGGCCAACTCTCTCGACAAGGCGAAGGACGAGGACCGGCTGATTCCTTGGGAGTACCTTTATGCCGATTACTCGGTCACGGGGTTGGACTCTTCGCGTCAGGGGTACTCGTCCTACAAGAACGTCTTGCAAGACAACAACCAATTGATTGAGACGACGTACATTGACGACTTCACGCGGGCGTCACGCGATGAGATTGAGTGGTGGAAGCTCGCCGCTTTTTCCAAGCGATTGAGCAAACGGATGATTGGTGCTTCTGACGGCTTCGATCTGCACAGTGGAGACTGGGATGTCAGAGTTACGGTTTGTGGCTTGGTCTCGCGTATGTTCTTGAAGGGGCTCCGCGAAAAAGTCCGCCGCGGGATGGGCGGCGCGGCAGACCGAGGGACATGCCTCGGCAAACTTTCGCTGGGCTTCACGCGGCAGCACAAGTTTGATGTTGCGGGGAATCCCCTGTTCGGTGCGGATCAACGGCCCATCTATGAGCCTGTCATTGATCCGCAGACGAGTCCCGACCGATTGCAGATGTACCAACTGTTCGTAGAACAGAAATCGACCGCCTTCATGATCGCTCGGAACTTCAACGATCGCAAAGTCGATGGCTGGGATCGCTGGAGTGATTCCAACATCAAGAACCAGCTTTGGAGTCCAGCCGCGATCGGTGTTTTCATTTGGAACAAGACTCGCCGGGAGTACGACTGGGAAGAGGAAAAATGGGTGAAGGTCCGCAATCCACGTTCTCTGTGGAAAGTGGCGTTCCGTCGCGAGCTGGCCATTGTTCCGCTCGAACTGTGGCGAGCGGCGCGACGTAAGCTCGCGGCCATGCGGCGGGCCTGTCCGCGCACCGGCAAGAAGTTCAGCCGTAATGAAATCCGCGCCACGACGCTTTTCAGCGGGACGTTGTTCTGCGACGACTGTGGTGAAGAACTCAAGCTGATCCGTTCGAGCGCCAAATACAAACAATTGGGATGCTTGAACGGGCACAACCACTCCAGCGATTGCCAATTCCGGAAATCCAAGAGTGTGCGAGTGATTGAAGAATGCTTGCTGGGCACCTTGCGAAACCAACTCCTGACGGAATCGATCGTCGAGCAGTTGGTCGCTGACGCAAATCGGCTCATCAAGGAGCAAGCATGCAAGCCCCACATGGACGTCGGTCCGCTCAAGGCGCAATTCAAACAGTTGCGGACCAAGATCGAGCGGCTCGTCATCAAGGTCGCCGACGCCGGCGACGAACGGCTCTCAGCGGCCTACCACCAACAGGCCCAAAAATATCAAAAGGAGGCCAACAGCCTGCTGGCGGCAATTCGAGCGGAAGAATCCCGCCATCATTCGAGTTGCCGTCCGATCGCGATCGAAGAAGCTAAGACGTATCTGTCGGACCTGCGACAACTTCTTGATCAAGACATTCCGGTCGCTGCCGAAGCAATCCGGGCACTAACGGGACCAATCCGTGTCCGTCAAGAACTACTCCCAGGCCGGAAACGCTCGCGGTGGGTCGCGTCCTTTCAGCCAAACCTTCCAGAATTGCTCCGGCGAGTTTCTCCGCCGGAGACAAGGATCGACGATGCGACTTCGAAGGCCGTGTCAGAATCCAATACGGTGGAGGTCGTGATCGACCAGCTCCCCAAATACGAACTCCTCGCGGCGGAGATCCTGGAACTTCATCAGAGCGGCGCTTCACCGAATGCGCTGGCTGCCTCATACGGCACAACTTGGTCGGCAATTTCCGAGACTCTGGAATTCGCCAAGAGCGGCAAGCGACCGGCTCGTCCATCGGCCAAAAAACAGCCCACCAAAGGGCCGAATTCCAAGGCCGCCAAATACAAAGACCTTGCTCCGCGAGTTGCTGAGTTGCATGACGTCCAAAAGAAACCTCTGGACCGGATTGCGAAACAGCTCGGCGTCTCTGAGGGCACCGTGCGCAGAGCCTACGACCACGCGCATCCAGAGGCCGTAAGGCAAGCCGTTGCCGAGAAGGCCGCCGTCAATCGCGGCCGCTTTACGCATCTGGATCACACGATCTTTGAGAAGATCCGTGAGTTATCCGGCCAGGGTCAATCGCCCAAAGAGATCGCTGCTGTCGTTGGCTGCGGCGTCAGTACCGTTCGGCGAGAGATTTGGAGATTAGAAGCTGGATGTCGAGGCGACCATCCTGCACAAACTCAAGCGAAATCCGCTTGACCCGATGTTGGCTGCCATCGACTCGACATTGTCAGCAAGCTCTCGCTCGTACCGTTGACCGCAAGAAACCGTGATACCAACGCCCAGGGGCGTGCCAATCAGGCACGCCCCTTTTTTGTTGCGCGTTGCGCGGGATCAATCCCGGCCAACGCGACCAGCAACTCCGGAAAGCGTGATGAGCCAAACCACGAACTCAGATTCCACTCCGCAAAGATCCGTTGAATTACAGAACTTCCTCGACTGCCTGGCGCGAGCCATCGCGAAGCGCTGGCTCCGCGACCAAGGCTCTCAAGTCACTCCGCAGCAACTGGCCAGGAAGTCGAAACGAAACAGCCGTAGTACACGACAATAAACAACAGCGGCGTACGACCATGCCTATCGGGCCGTCCGCCGGGACGGCCCGATGGGCCTTTTCTTTATCCCTGAGCGAACTCTCGAAAAGAGGCTCAAATTCCCGGCAAATGCGGGCTTCGTTCAGAAACCCACCATCGCGGACGGATTATCCAGATTCCACTTCTTCGGAGTTCCGGAAGAAGTGAGTCTGGATAATTCTCTTGACCGTCCAATTGTTGGCTCTCAATCAAAACGCCCCGGCAGCGAACCAGTACGATGAACGAATCACTGATATCCACGTTCCGCCGGAACTCCTCGTGGGCGGCTTGAAAGTTTCTGTCGATGGCGACCGGTAAGGCTCGTGCGTTCGAGGACTGTGGTAGTGCGGACTCCAATCGGTCATCGCAGAACTTCATCGCGAACTCGCCCGTGTAAAAGCGCCAGTCGCTTTCGCGGGCGGCCAAATTGAGAACCGTGGACAATTAAAATATGCACAGTAGAGTCATTGCGGCCGATCGTGACGATGTCCGTCATTTTTCGTGACTTCCTGTTTCGGAATTGAAATGCCTCATAAGGAAACGACATGGCTGTGACTCTGGAGCACGATCGTTGGTCCGTCTCGAAGACCGATTTCGCCGCCAAAGTGATGATTCCAGACTTGAATGGTTTTTTCGGGCGACTGCCGAAAAATCGCACACTGGTGATCGAGCCTGGCACTCGTGCCCTGGTCATTGATGATGGGCTGCTGATTGGAGAGATCCATGCTGGCTCATACACCCTGGAGTCATTCCTGGAGCGTCTGCAATTTTGGCGAAAGAAACAGGCGACGATCTTCCTCACTCGCTGCGAAGACGTACCGGTCGATAGTCACGCCGACAGTGTGCCGTGCCTGGACGGCGTGTGCTTCGACATCCGTTACCGTTGGACGGTGCAAGTCAACGATGTGCTGCCGTTTCTACTCAACCTCATGGGGGCAATGGAATCGGTCTCCGTTGCGGAGTTAGAGAATTTACTGAAGCCAATCGTGGGGCAGGCCGTGTATTCGACCGTCGGACAAAGTTCGTTCGATGATGTCCGAAACGCAGACTTTGTCAGTCGCTTGGCGAACGGTATCCGCTCACGGATCGACTTGAAGTTGGAGCGATACGGCCTGAAGTTCATAGACCTGCAGAGTGCGGAATGCGTGGGGCAAGACGGTGGTTTGCAGGAGCGAACAGGCGAGATGTGGCTGGCATCTCGCGAAACTCAGCTTTTGCGGGCAGCATCGCAGATTGAAAGCGAGCAACTGGCGGCTCAGCTCAATGACACCCGATCCAAAGTTCCGTTGCGCAAACAGCTTCGCGAAGCTGTTTCGACCGATGCGCTCAATAAAGTGCAGAGCCGGGATGATTTCGACCGACTCGTGGCGGCGATCGACAAGGATCGTTTGTTGCGGCGGGAGGAGCGTGAGTCGCTGGTTGCGGCCTACGAGGAACGCAAAGGTGACCGCAATCAGTTGCGAGGGCACTTACTTGCCACGATGGAGATTCATCGCGAACAGGAACTTGATGGACTGCGAACTGAGATGGATTTCGCGGTACGCACGAAATCACTGGAGAAACAGATCGAGTTGTCTCGGCTGTCTCAAACCAAAGACGCGCAGGACTGGCGGCATGAATTGGAGCGTGAGAAGGAAGACGCTGCTCACCGGCGACAGCAAAAAATGGAAAGTGTGAAAGGCCGCTGGGAGCGAATTCGAGTCGCTGGCCAACAGAAGCGAGAAGAATTGTGGGCGTCACTCGCTCATCAACAGCGAGCTGAGGATCTCCGTGCGGAAATGGAGTTGGCCAGGGCGAATCGGAATCGGCAAGTAGCGCTGATTCAGTCCGAACTGGCCACTCGTCTTGAGTCTGACAAGCTGGAAATTCAAAAGCGTCAGCAGGAATGGAGCCTCGAATTCAGCGATAAGAAGTCGGTCAGCCAACTGGACCGGCTGCAGCGCATTCAGGACATGAACGCTCAGTTTGCAGAGCGTCAGCACAAACTGCGGTTGGAATTGGAGAACCTCAAGGCGGACGGCACACACAAGCGTGAAATGGATCGCCTATCAGCGATGTCCGGTTTGAGTACGGAGGCGCTCATCGCCACGGCTGGCACCCAGAATGCCGCTCTGCTGGCGGATCTAAAAAAGCATGAAGCGTCTCAAGAGTCGACCAAAGCACAGGCTCAAACCGTTGCAGCCAACCAACTCAATGACGAGCGGTTGGCCATGTACGAGCGGATGAATAGCACAGAAAAAGCCAAGGCCGATGCAATTGCCGAGGCCTACAAGTTGGCCATGACTTCGCAGCAGGCGACGGTCCAACAATTGGTCATTGGACAGACTCAGCCCGTACTTCCATTCACTCGGTCCCCAGCCATGCCTCCATCAATGGCGGCAGCCCCCCACCTTATGCCGTCGATGGAGACTTGGTATGTGTCATTGAACGGCCAGCAGTCGCAGCCACTGCAACTGAGTCAGGTCCAGCAGCACATACAGGCTGGCCACGTCACGGCCGCAACGATGGTTTGGAAGTCCGGCCTACCCAACTGGATCCCTGCCAGCCAGTTGATAGAGCTGGTCCCGTATCTGGGTGGAGGTCTCGCGGCCCCTCCGTCGATGCCTCCCGGTCCTCCGCCGATGTAGTTGCTTGATCGTTCTAAACGACGGACGCCACGAGCCGCAATTCATCACAACTTGGCCGGGGCAGATGGAGGATCAGCGTGGATATGCAGCAGCATTCGGAGATTCTGTACAACATCGTGAAATCCCAACTCGGGAGTTCCGCAACGCTCCCTGAGATTGAACCGCTGGTTCAGACTGTCGCGGCGACGGAAGGCATTCCTGAGTCTGTCGCAGAGTTGGTCCTGGCTCGGTTTCGTGCTGAGTTTCCGACCAATGACACGGCCGAAGCGGCGACACCGCGCCTGCTGGTAGATTGGGGAGACCTGCCGCGCGTCGGGAATCAGACTCGTCCGGAATTCAGCCTGCTGTGCCCAAGGTATTCATCGCGACCGGAGCTGCACATTCATGTCGACCAGGATCTCGACCATGATTCGACCGATACCCGGCGTCGTCCGCAGCAGGACGAACCGGGCCTGTGGACCTTTCACGTCCCCTTCGGCATGACCACCGATGGCATGGATTGCCGACCGGGTCAGTACCTGCTCGATGTGGAATTGTCGTTCCACGACGTGCCACCCGAGCTGCCTCGCTTTTATCGGTGTCGGATTCGATTGAATGTGCCCGACTCCAGTTCCGGCCAAGGCGGAGTTCTGGAGATCGACGGTGATGGGCAGTCGATGGTCAATCTTCAGGGGTACAACCTGAAGCAGTTCTCGAAGGTCATCCTGAAGGGCGGCCAGGACAGCGTCATCAATCTGCAAAATGCCTTGGCGGGACCGGCTGAGGGACGTGCGGAAACTGAGCAGAAACCGGTGACCACGTTTGAGTACCAGCTCAAGGTCAACAACGAAAAACAGTCCCGGCTACCCACGGTATCCGCGACGGGTCAACCGCGAGCGTATCTCGACACGGCGGGCTTCTTCTTTGAGGACGGGCGACGAACGCTCCTCCTGGCGCGGCCCCGCCTGACGTTTGGCCGCGGTCGGGATAACGATGTCGTGCTGCGATTCTTGCCGCCCGGTCCCGAGAACGACGATCATTCCCGCAACATTTCGCGGACTCACTTGCTGATTGAAATGACGCCCGAAGGGGTCGAACTGCGTGATCAATCTCGGACGGGGATCGAGCTGAATTATTCCGTCGTCCGCGACCGAGCGGTGGTGCCGACCTTGCACGCTGGAGACGAGACGCACATCGATCTGGGAGTGACCGGAACCGTCCCCAAACAGTTCCCGCTGCACATGCTGCTGATGGCTCCCGATCGCCGTGAGCCGCGTGAGGACCTGAAATATTGGGACGAACTGTACTGCGAATTAGTGGGTGGCCGCTTGTCGCGAATTGCCCGGGAAGCGCTCGATTTGGGACTCAACTCCCTTCGCTTTGACCGGGTGGAAAATCTGGCCGGCCAGGAAACCTATGTGCTGCTGCTGCGCGAGGCGTTGATCGGCGGCTCACCGACTCAGTCCGCAATCGTCCTGAAGCACGGCGGCCCCAGCGTCAGGGCTCGTGTGCTGCACATGGACCGATCCTTCTGGCTGGAACCGCTGCCCGGAGGGGGTGAGATCCGACTCGACGGCGGTCTGCTGCGTCCGCGTTCTTTGACGCCGCTCAGTCCGGGAATGCGGATTCAGTTTGATACCGAGTCCGTGAAGTTTGACCGTGCGTCCCAGTTGTATTTGGATTGAGCGAAGGAAATCGAACCATGTCGAATGACGACGATGCCAGCCTGGGCGGTCAAGCCACGTTCACTGGCGGTTCGAAGCGGGAGACCAATCCGCAGAGTCTGGGCGACCAGCCGACGTTTGCTGGCGGTGGCCGTCCTTCCGCCCCGCAGAGCTTGGGCGACGAGCTGACG
>CAMDPX010000084.1 GCA_945905295.1 Planctomyces sp. SH-PL62
AGAAATCCAAACAAGCACGCTACCGTCCCGACAACAAAGACAAGCCTCACGCCGGAAAACCAAACATCATCGCCGCCACACGACAACACAAACTCCAACTCAAACAGCACCTAACGCTCGCTATGTAAAAATACTTAACGGCGTTGCCCAAGGGGGTGTGACTCGATAGCCCAGGGCATCGCCCTGGGTGAGTTATTCGAGAGAACAAATCCAGCCCTGAAGGGGCGCGACTCGCACGGATGTGATGCAAGTTGCGCCCCGTTGGGGCTAAACCACGATGGTGTTGGACTAACCCAGGGCGTTGCCCTGGGCTATCGAATCCGTCCCCGTTGGGGCCAAGACCGGAACACTGGTGACATCCCAATCATTGCCCTCTGGCGGTCTCACCCCCGCTTTCAATTCGCGAGGCCAAGGGGTATCACCTGCTCCTCTCTCAGTTCCATTTTCCGCGGCTTGCGAATGAGACTGTCATGGCCGAAAACTCCGAAAAGGCGGATGCCGCCTATGCCGAAGCCCTGAAGCGGATCGAGGCGTGTCGAAACCATGTGGAGACTGGTCTCGATTTGAGTAACCTGGGCCTCGCGGCGCTGCCGCCGGAGATCAGTCGACTCCCGGACCTCACGCATCTTAATCTCGACAACAACCAACTCACGACGCTGCCACCGGAGATTGGTCAACTCACGGCCCTTGACACGCTTGTCATTTGGAACAACCCGCTCACGACGTTGCCGCCGGAGATCGGCCAACTCACCGGCCTGGGGGCGTTAAGCCTCGTCGGAAATCAGCTGACGACGCTACCGCCGGAGATTGGAAAACTTACGCACCTGGACCAGCTTTGGCTCCAGCACAACGACCTCACGACGCTGCCGGACAAGCTCAGAGATTTACGAAATTTGGAATATCTATTCTTGCATGGCAATCCCGCCCTACAGCTCTCACCTTCGGTCCTCGGTGCCGATCCGCGAAAACAGACAGGAGGATCGTTTGCCTCACCGAAGTCGATCCTGGATTTTTATTTCGGAAAACAGACGAGCAAGACCCGTCCGTTGAACGAAGTCAAATTGATCCTGGTGGGCCGGGGTGGAGCCGGGAAGACGTCAACCGTGCGCGCCTTGCGCGACTTGCCATTCAACGACGGCGAGGAAAGCACGCCGGGGATTGCTCTGTGTGACTGGACGATGGATGGATGCAAGGGGGAGCCGGTCACGGCTCATGTCTGGGATTTCGCCGGGCAGGTCATCACTCACGCCCTGCACCAGTTCTTCTTCAGCGTGCGGAGCGTGTATGTCGTGGTGCTGACGGGTCGCGAGAACCACGAACGCGAGGACGCGGAATACTGGCTGCGGCTGATCAAGGCGTTCGGGACGGATGACGACGGTAACGGGCCACCGGTGATCGTGGCTCTGAATAAGTGGGACACGCACGACTGCCGCCCAAAAGTGGATCGCGGCGCGTTGCAGGAGCGGTATCCCTTCATTCGCGGCTTTGTGGAAGTGGACTGCAAGTCGAACAAGGGGATCACCAAGCTCAAGGCCGCCCTGTGCAAAGAAGTGGACCGGCTCAAGTGGGTCCGCGAACCGTTTCCTGAAACCTGGGATGCCGTCCGTCTGGCCCTGACACGCGGGGGGAAGAAGCGGGCGCACCTCACATACTCCGAATACCGGACACTGTGCGCGAAGCATCGCGTGACGGATGCAGGCCAGCAGGATTCGCTCGCGGAAATCCTGCACAATCTGGGAGCCGCGCTCAACTACCGCAACGACCCGCGCCTGCACGAAGCCACGGTGCTGCAACCTGAATGGCTGACGAAGAATGTCTATTCGCTGATGCGCCGCGCGGAGAAACAAGCAGGCGTGCTGAAGCGAGCCGATGTGGATGTGGTGCTGCGAAGTGTCACTGATCCGAACATGCGGGACTACCTGGTACGGATCATGGAGCGGTTCGAGATCGCCTACGCGCGGGCCTCATCCGGCGGAGTCTGGCTCGTTCCCCAAGCGCTGCCGGATGTGCAGCCCAAAGGGGTGGAGGAATTCGGCACCCTCACCGCTGCCACTCGCCTGCGCTACACGTATCAGGCGCTGCCGGAAGGGCTGGTGGCTCGTGCCATCGTGCGGCTGCACGAGTTCATCGAAGAGGTCAACGGCAAGAAACGACAATGGGCCAGCGGCGCGATCTTAACCCGCGAAGAGGCACGAGCCTTGATCCGTACCGAGCCGCAGGACCAGCAGGTCATGATCACCGTGACCGGACCTGCCAAAGCTCGCCAGCAACTCGCCGGGTTGTGTCAGGCCGAGATGCGGGACATCCACAGCGAAATCCCCGGCCTCGATCCGACCGAGGAAACCCAGGTGCAAGGTGCCTGGGTGGCGACCAAGACTCTGGAAGCGGATGAAAAGCAGGGCCGCGCGACCGGCATCTCCACAGACCGTGGCACGGTCGATGTCGATCCCGCAGGACCGAACAACGCCTATTCCGTCAAACCCGCCCGGTCCGAGGAACTCTGGAAACCGACGGTCTTCATCAGCTACTCGAAGAGCAATGTGACCCAACGCAAGCGTCTGGAGTCCGAACTCAAGATTCTGAAAAACGAGGGCCTGTTGGCCAGCCATTGGCACGACCGGATGATCGATCCCGGCGACCAGTGGGACGACACCATCCAAAGCAAGCTGGCGGAAGTGGACGTGGTGATCATTCTCGTGAGTTCCGACGCGTTAGCGACGGACTACATCAACGAGCATGAAATTCCAAAGGCACTGGAATTACACAACGCGGGGCAGACAGTGGTGGTCCCGGTGATTCTCAAGGCGTGCCGTTGGGATAAGACCGCTCTGGGTACGTTGCATGCGCTGCCAGAAAAAGCCAAGCCGTTGAATGAGTGGCCTCTTTCGTCCGCCGGTTGGAAATCCATTGCCGACGGACTGGCCAAGGTGTTCCAGAAGCTCATGCAGAACGGCGGCAACAAAAAGAAACAGAGTGCCACGAGACCTTCCAAGAAGATCGAATGACAAATCCCTTGCTCATTCTTAGGCAGCCAGTTGGAAATGAATTGCCAGTATCGTGAACGATGTGATGGATTCCTTTTTTTTCGGCCCAAAGGGCCATGCGTTCGCCCAGCCAGGGCCATCGGCCCTGGATACGGTGTCCCAACAGGCGCAGGCCCAACGGGCCGACCGTTCTTCCGCTTCGAGAAAAGCATCGGCGCCATCGAATGACCGGCCCGTTGGGCTTCAGTAACAATTGTGTGTCTCAATTCCAGGGCCGCTGGCCCTGGCTGGGAGAACAGATGCCCCTTCGGGCCGGAGACTTGTATCCCCGCTTTATCGGTCGTTGATTTCCCACCTGCGGCCTCAATGAAGTTGAGATTTCATCAGCCACGACGTGGCGACAGAGTCGAACAATGGACGCTTCACCGACCAACACACGAGAGAATCAATTGCTCGCCCACCGCGCGGAGACCGACTGGGCCGCGCTGACGACCGAGCAGCGCATTCGTTCGATCGAACTGGACGGCTACGTCGTCATCCCCGATCTGTTGTCGCTGACTCAACTGGATTCGATTCGCGCCGAGTTGTCTCGGCTACCGACGACGGCGGTCGATTACAGCGAGCATCAGCGCGGCTACTCCAACTTGCAATGGACCGATTCGCCGGCGGCGATTCGCGTCATCGCCTTGCCGGCCATGATCGAGTTCCTCTCGACGTTGTTCGGTGACGAGCAGATCTGCACGGCGTGCGATTTCGCGTTGTCTCGACCGGGGCATCCGGGCATCGCGATTCATACCGATGCGCAGCCTTACGGCTCGAAGATCTTTGGGCTGGGGGCCAGTTCTCCCTGTCTGGTGCGCGTGCTGTACTACCTCGACGACCTGACTCCCGAGCGCAGTCCGTTCAAAGTGATTCCGAGATCGCATCTGTCGCTGCACTCGGACGGCAATCCGTATCGGCGTTACTTGTCGCACGACGACGAAGTGATGGTGACCTGCCGAGCCGGCTCGGCGGTGATCATCAACCAGAAGGTGTTCCACGCGAACTATCCCAACTACAGCGACAGCGACCGCCGCCTGCTGGCCATCGCGTATCGCCCCGCTTGGGCTGGCCCCATCGGCGAAGTTCCCGACCACGATCCAGAGCGAGTTGATAAACTGCCGCCCGAAGTGCGGCCGTTCTTTCGCAGTCTCAATACCCGCGCGATCAATTACGACCTGCCGAATCGTCCCGACAACATGGCTCGCCATGCCCCCGGAATCAGCCCGGGGCGTTGGGGCCAGAGCCGGTAAGGATTGGGAACTCAATCACTTCCCGAAGTCCTGTTCTGCACGGTCATTTAGTCCCGGTTGCCGATCAACTGCCGCAGCGCACCGTCCGTCAGTTCTTTCGCTCCAGACTCGGCCCGTCTGGCGAGTTGCTCGGCCAACTCGCGCAGCGATTCGTGGCGCGAGCAAGCGTCGGACAACAGCCAATCGTCCCACACGCGGGTACGTGTCGCCGAGTTGGTCTTGCCGGGCTGTGTTTCCCACAGCGTGATCTGCTGCCGCACCAACGTCTCGGCGGCAGCCGGAACCTTGTTGGCGAGATGAATCATCGCCAGCAGCACATGAATCCGGTCGCTCGGCCGCTGCTTCATTTGCTCTTCGACGAAGGCATCGAGCTCCGCCAACCGATCCGCTTCGCGAGCCGCTTCGACCAGTAAGTACGCCGTCGATTTCAAATCTGAAATCTGAGATTTGAGATTTGAGATTTCGGATTTCTGACCTCTGACTTCTGACCCGGTGAGCATCCGCATCGACTTCACCCCATCGTTCGGCAACGACCAAGTTCGCCACAGTTCATAACGCTCCTGCGCCGGTCGCGATTTCAAGCTCGCTTCGAGTATTGCCAACACGGCTCCCGGATTCTCGTCGGGATAACGATCCGGCCAACGCGCATCCGCCACTTGTGCGAGCAGATCAATTGCCTCGCGAGTCAGGCTCGCTGATGCGTAATCGGTGGCGATTGCGATCAGCTCCAAACGCCGCAGATGTTGTCCGTCCATGGCTCCGGTCGCCGACCAGACTTGATCCATGTGCCGCAGATGCGAGGAGATGGTCTCTTTGGCTTTGTCCGTCTGCTGCCGATCGAGTTGCTGCTTCGCGAGCCAGCGGCGGAGATCCGCCACGGGATGTTCGTCACGCGGATAGGCTTTGCCGACCGGCGCGATCCATTGTTCGAAAAGCTTCGCGACTTGCTCGCGACGCTCGGTCAACGGTGTGAGGAGCCAGACGATCTGCGTGGCGATGCGGCCGTTCTGAATCGCCGGCTTCGACCAATCGTGCTGGGCGAGCTTCGTCAGTTCAGCGTCCAGCCGTTGATCGTCGCTCGTTTGCCGCGCGAGCAAGAGATGAATCAGTCGCAACGCGAGCGGGTTGGTCGCGGTCTTCTCACGCTCAGCCAGACGCCGCGTGAGTGTGTCGATTCGTTGCTCGGCGACGGCAAGTTGCACGAGCCGCAGTGCCAGGCTGGGAGGGCGAGGCTCCCGCCGAGCCGCTGCGACGTTAGACGTCG
Source organism: Planctomyces sp. SH-PL62 (assembly GCA_945905295.1). Taxonomy (GTDB): domain Bacteria; phylum Planctomycetota; class Planctomycetia; order Planctomycetales; family Planctomycetaceae; genus SXKJ01. The sequence continues at coordinate 5,541 of CAMDPX010000084.1, forward strand.
ATGGACTCGGCGGCTCGGCGGGAGCCTCGCCCCCCCGTCGCATCGCTGCCGGCCCCGCCACGAACACAAACACGTCGTCCGGCCGGTTCGTCGGCAGCACGCATTCCAGCAACGTCGCGAAGATCGCCTCGGCGGCAACGCCCTTCGCTCGCCATTCGGGTTCCAGTGTGTCCCACGTCGCGAGGATGTCACCGGCGGCACCGTCATGTGCCCAATATCGTTCCTCAAGTTGCGAGATCGAGGAAATCAACTCGCGATCATTCTCGAATTTGTGTCCAAACTGCACCGTCTTCGACTTGTGGATCGAATCGCGGAAGATCGACAACGAAAGCTCAGGCATCTCAGCGCTCAGCGTCAAGCGGCAGAGATCGCGAGCACGATGCAGCCGAGTGCTCGGCCAGTTGGCGGACCAGACGAATTGTTGGCCGAGCAGCATTGGGACGGTGTCCTCGGCAATTCGAGGTCGCAGGACATCGGCCGCCAATCGCGTCCACAGCTTGGTGGCGAGTTCTTTGTCTCCGGCCTTGTGCGCCAACCCGCCACGCTCGCGCAGGATCGCCCATTGGAAGCGCGGATCGAAGTGCAGCGCGGCCGATTCGGTCGCGAGGTCCGCGAGTTCGTGGCCGAGTTGTTTGTGTTCGTCACGAGCAAGGCATTCGCGTGCGACGAGCCACAAGCCGAGTTGCGGATGAAAGCCTGCCGGCGCGGTGCGCGAGGGCTCGGTCTTGAGCTGCGACTTCGCGATCTCGACGAGTTGAGGCAGAACGCTGCGTTCGGCGTTCGGATCGGATTCGGCGAGTTCGCTCAGCGACGCGAGGATCGCGAGCGACAGCTCATGCTTTGGTGAGCCGGCGGGCGTCAGCCCCCGGACGTCGTTCGATTTTCCCGGATCGTCCGGGGGCTGACGCCCCTCGGCTCGCCTGAGTTCGGTGGTCCACTTCGCCCACAAGTCTTTGTCTTTCGCGGCCTCGTTGATCAACGACACGAACGGGCTATCGAGCCGCAGGTTCGTCAGCGAATCGCCGGTAACGTGGGTGAGCAGATCGACTCGTGGGGCACGTTTCCAATGTGCCCGTTCCAAAACAGAATTGGCTTGATCGGCGCTCTGTGGCTGTGCAGAAGACGAAGAGACGGGCACGTTGAAAACGTGCCCCACGATGGCTGGGAGCATCTCTGGCTTGATCGCCGCGCGCGAGTTCGCGAAGCGGTGTTCGAGTTGTTCGAGCCATGTGCCGCCGTCGCTGTTGTTGGCGCTCGGCAGTTGCCAGCGAGTGATCATCGCTTGAGCCAACCGGGCGGCGACGTAGGGTTGATCGATCTCGGCGGTGATCTTCGCCGCCTCGACGAACAGCGGGCTGCTGGCTTGCCGAGTCAGTTCGGCCGGATCGTCCAGTCCCGCCAGCATGCGGTTGACGATCCGCACTGCGAGTTGTTGCATCGCCGGCTCTTTGCCGAACAGGCGGCATTCTTCGAGAGCCAACTCGGGAGTCGTCAATTTGTAGAACTCGATTGCCGTGGCAAACTTTCCAGCGACGGCGAGTTCGTGGCCGACGCCGCTCATCAACACGTCAAAGTTGGCGGCACGCTCGGCGTTCCCTTGGAAGAGTTTCGAGAAATCGTCGCGGTTGCGGAGCATCGCCTCGAACAACGGATTCGCCTTCGAGACATTCCCTTGGCGTCGCAAATGAATCAGTCCCAGTGTCACGTTGCCGCCGTGCGTCCAATCGGGATGTGACTTCATCGCAGCGAGCGTGTGAGCCTCGAATTCATCCAACTTGCCAATCTGCTTTGCGAGTTCAATCACACTGCGAGTCAGCAGATTGGCGGGCGATCCCGCGGACTTCCTGACGATGTCGACTCCGTACCACGGGCCGACGTTCTTGAACGACTCAGGCGGAACGGCCATGTCTCGCGCGAGCGGCCAGAGTTCTTCTTGATTCCAAACAGAACCGCTCAATGCCAGCAACTGCGACGCCAACATCGGCCGAAATTCGGGAGCCTCGCGAAACGCTTTCTCGAACAGGTCGATGATGAGCCGCGCTCGGATCGGCGGGCCATGCAGGCGTTGGACGATGCGGCGGAAGAGTTCGATGCGCTGCTGGTCATTCATCGCCAGCTTCGATTTCAGCACGATGGTGGCCAGTTCATCGACGTGGCCGAGTTCCGACAGGATTTGTTCCGCCTCAAACAACACTTGCGAGGTCGCGTTGGGGAGCCGTTCGATCGCAAACAAAAAGTGCGGTACCGCGAGCTTCGCCTTGCCGGCCGAGGCCAACGCTCGCGCGAGCGTCAGCCGGAACTGCGGATCGGGAGAGTCGCTGTCGGCCAGTCGAACGAGCAGCTTCGCGATTTTGTCGTTCGTAGGTTGGGACTCCGTCCCGACCCGATTGGTCGGGACGGAGTCCCAACCTACTTTCGGCTGCTCCGCCCCATACAGCTCGGCCAATTGACCAAACAATTTCAAAGACTGCGGCGAGCGATCGAATTGTTGCTCGGCCTGTTCGATGAGCGGTCCCAATCGATCCTGCTGTCCCAACAGCGCGAGCGCCTTCGTGCGAGCCACCGAGGTGGTCGTGATGACTCGCGCCTGCTGACCACCGCCGAACGTCGATTGCTGCACGCTGCCGATGAGCGTGTTAGCCGGCGAGGTGCGTCGCACGATTTGCTCGGCGATTTGACATGCCTCTTCGATCTTCTTGGCGTCGATCCGTTCCTGCATCGCCTGTTGCAGCACCGCGAGATTGTTCCCCGCTCGCTGAGGCAACCGCTGCCGAATTGCCTCGGCGTGCTCGTGCAGCCCCAGCCCCGACAACGTCGAGGCCAGTTGCAATTCGTCGGCTGGCTCCAGCTTCATGCCGAACAATCGCTCGGCGGCCAATTGCACACGCTCCGTCCGATGCAGCTTGCCGGCCAATTGCACGGCACGCTGCTCAATCTCTTTGAGCATTTGACCGTCGGTGGTCGCGATGCGGTCAAGCATGTCGAGCGCTTCGGAGTGCTTCTCCAACTTTTGATGGCAGGAAACGATGGCGAACTTCAATGCGTCGGTTGCCTCGGCGAGATCAAATAGCTGCTGCATCGTTGCCAGCGAGTCTTTCTGCAGCACGATTCTCGCGGACTCTTGCGGATGGTTCGACCATTCCCACCATTGAAGGCAAGCCAAGCCTGCGACCCACAAGAAATGTTCGCGAGGTTTGAGGTCCGTACGATCGGCGGCGGCTTTGACGTGAGCGATCAATTCGTGTTGTCGTTCGGGATTCGTGCGGCTCCAAAGATGATGCAGAACTCGAATCGCACAGAGCTCGGACAACGTCTCGGTGGGCGGAAAATCGACCGGTGACTTGGTGAAGTTCAACGTCCTTCCAGAGTTGTAAATGAGCGAATAATCGACCTTCGTCTCGATGCTCTTCTCTTGAATCTGTCCGTTCGCGCGAATCGTCGTTGTGCCGTGGACCGTCACTTGTGGCTTGGCCGCAGGTCTGCCGATTCGAGGATCTGCATACGTCTTGATGGCGGCATCGAGGACTTCAAAACCCAGCAACGTGGATTTGTCCGGAACGTTTCCGCGAGATGAAGTCGGCCATGCAATCAACGTTTCCAGCCAGAACGCGACCATCGCTGGATCAGAAGAACTTGTTGTGCTGCCAGAAGACTTGGCCACTGGCACGATCTTGGCGTTGGTCTCCAAGTATCTCGGCAGCAACCGGAGTGCGGTGTCGACGTCGTTTTTGATCGCGGCCCGGCGTAGCAACCAAACGATCGCGGCGGGACTTTCAGTCATCTTCTCAGTTTCCGCCAACAGATCGTTGAGCGTGTCTAATCGCTTCGCCCGAACGAGTTCCTGGCAAACCAAATCGAGAATCGGAATCTGATCCCAGTCCATCGCCTCATCACACGGCTGAAGTTTCCGATAGATCGCAATCAAACGGTCAAGCACGTGTGCATCGAGCGGGGCTTTCCCTTCGATATCGCTCCAGTTTTGAAGAATTGATTCCTGCTTTGATTGTTTCCGAATTTGGACCAACGAGGAAAATGCCAACCACTGCGCTCCAGCATCTTCGGGAGCAACGTCGAGTAGATCCATCGCTGACTTCAACAGCGACTCCTGAGATCCGTGAAAGTAGTCGCGATAGATCGCATCCCAAGCCGCACGAGATCGCTCGAACGTTTCCCTGTCGCTTCGCGGCAGGTCCGGCGTGCGCGCTTTGGGCGTGGATGGGTCGTTCCGCGCCGTTGATGGCGCGATCGCCTGCTGATCCATGTTTTGGCGATAGAGAATCTTCAGTCGAGCGGAACCAAAATCGGTCGGTATTCCGCCAGGTTGCATTCGTTGCTGGATTTGATGCACTCGCGAAGCGATGCGATCCGCTGAGCTTGAACGCTGAGTTAGCAAACTGAGTGTGTCATCTGGCAACGGCAGCGCCAGGATCTCATCGAATGTCAGAGTCGCCTCTTTCGGCAGATTGACGAACGAGGCTGCAATGGCACGGCGATAGAGAAACTCCCAATGTTGTGGATCGCGGTCGAGCCACGCCTGAGCGAGCTTCAACGCTTGGTTGACATTCTGCGTGTGTCGCTCATTGCCGAGAGCCAACAACCGGTCGATCTCGCGCAGCACCTTCACCGGGTCGCGTTCAGTTTCGAGCCAACGGGTCGCAAGTGTGTCGGCATCCGCTTCGCGGCCGGCCCGACGGAGCAACACGATCAAGTGCTCGTCGGTCTCACGCTTGTGATTCACTGCCGCCAACCGCTGTTGATGAGTGATCGCTGCCTCCAAGTCCCCTGCCGACTCGCACAACGAAACCATCCGAGCCAACAGCGCGGCGTCTCGCGGAGCCTGCGGCAACCATCGCTCCAGCTCGCGCCGAGCCTGCTGCGTGTCCCCGGCTTGCTCATGAACCTGCACCAACGCCAGCGACGCATCACGCCGCAACTTCGGCTCCGCCCGATAACGCTCCAACCGCTGCACCAACTTCGCGAACTCGCCAGGGAAGACGGATAACTCGGCGAGTTTGCGGATGACTTCAATGCGATCGTCTGACTTTGCGGTTTGCTCGAAGACACGCCAGAGGATCTCGCGGGCTTCCTCCGTCGCGTTGGCGAGCGGGGGGCGTAAGCCCCCCGGTGTCTTCGATGTACCACCAGTTGTTTTGTCATTCGCGGAACCGGGGGGCTGACGCCCCCCGCTCGCCTGGGGCATCAGGGCCGGGCCGTCTTCCATCAAGCGTTCGACCAACCTCAATGCCAACCGTTTGTCCGCCACGTTCTGCCGAGACGCTCGCCGCAGAATCTGCAATGCCTCGGCGTTCTGCCCGAACCGCAAACAGACATCGACAACGAACTCCGCGCTCTCCGGATTCCCCGGAGCCGCCGCGAGCAATTCCCGTCCCGCCTTCAACGCCTTCTCTTTGCGGCCGAGCTTCTGCTCGATCTCCGCAATCGAGCGCAGTGAGTCGATCCGAAACCGCCGATCAATCTTCAGCAACCGCTCATAAAGTTCGACCGCCGAGAGCCACTGACTGTCGAGCGCCAACATCCGCGCTGCAGCTTGGATGAACACGCCGTTACGCGGCGCGAGCTCGACGGCCTTCCGCGCGGCGACCGTCGCCTCGCGCAGTTTGTCGGCGGCTTCGAGATACTTCGCGAGGCGGAAGTGTTGAGCGGCGTGGGCCGGGGTCAGGTCTTCAAATTTCAGTTTTGGCCGCGGATTCGACGGACGAGATGGATCAACGTTTGACTTGGTCGGAGTGTCGATGGTGGATCGGGGAGCCAAAACTGAAATTTGAAGACCTGACCCCTCGCGTGCTAACTCCGTCTGCAACTCCTCGATCCGCCCGGTCAACATCTCCGACTCCGACAGCACCTTGACCTCGACCTGCACGACGCGGTCAAACGTCTCTGGCGTATCGGCCAGTGCGGCGGCTTCGGCCAGCGCGGACATCGCTGATTCAAACTGCTTCCACTTGCGACGCAGTTCCGCCTGCTGGAACCGCATTTCCAGCGACTTGCGATCCAGCTCGCAGGCGGCGTCGATCGTCGTCAGCGTTTCATCGCGATATCCGAATCGAGACAGCACGTCGGCCAGTTGCGCGAGGTTGTTCGCGTTGCGTCGCGGTTCTTCCGCCATCGACCGCCACGCTGCCAGCGATTCGTCTTTCTTGCCAGCCGAGTCCAACACCTCACCGAGATGTTCGCGATGCGAGAGTGCCTCCGGCTCCAACTCGATCGCCTTCCGTAACAACTCCGCCGCGTCGCCGAGCAACGACTTGTCGGCGGAGGACATCAACCCCGCAACCTGTGCGGCAACGACCGCATCCTTCGGCTTGGCATCGACGAGCTTTCGCCAGACCGCGGCCGCCTCGCGAACTTGGCGAGCGGGGGGTGTCAGCCCCCCGGTTGATGGTTCGTCCTTCGATGTCGTCGGGGGATCGTTCGGGGGAACCGGGGGGCTGACGCCCGCCCGCTCGCCTGATTTCAAGAGGAGGAAACCCCAATCACGGATGTAGTCGGGATTGTTCGGGGCGATGCGATCGAGCTGCTCGTACTGCGCGATCGCTTCCGCGAACTGTTGGTCCGACTGCAATAACTCGATCAACTCCAACCGCAGATCCACGGATGTCGGCGCGAGCTTGATTCCCGCGTCCAATCGAGCTCGCGCGTCCTTACGGCGGTCGGTTGAAACCAACGCTCGCGTCAACCGCACCACCGCATCGAGGTCATCCGGCTGTTTGACCAACCGCTCTTCGTAGTGCTTGATGAGTCCCGCCGCATCGTCCTTCGCGAGGAACGCCTCTTCGACGCGCCGCCGAGTTTCTCGAAACAGCCAATGATCCTGCTTCAACCCGCCGAGCAACCGATCGGCCTCGGCCAACGCTTTCTCAAACTGGCCCAGCTTCATTCGCAGATCGACCGCTTCGAGTTCAAACTCCGACCGCCGATAGAGATCTTTGGTCGCTTTCGCCAACGCTTCAAAGCGAGGCAACGCGGCCTCCCAATGTCCGTCGTCGAGCAACGTCTTGGCGATCAATTCCGGCACACGCGGATCGTCCGGGACGAGTTTTTCGAGCCGCGTCCAGACTTCAATCACCTGGTCACCGGGAGCGAGCCGCTGCTGCACTCGGCCGAGCGTTTGAAAGACATCGAGCAAATCGGTCGGAGCGGGCTTCCGCTGAATCGCACGTTCGAACGCCGCGGCCGCATCGGGCCAACGATTGAGCGTCATCAAGTTCTGGCCCAACGAGAACGACGCCACCGCACTTTTGGGCAACAGCTCTTCGGCACGCTCAAAGGCGGTCTGAGCCGCTTCCGCATCCCCTTGCGAAGCCTCGACGAGACCGACCACCAACCACGCTCGGCCGGCATCCTCAAATTCGATCGCCTCGGCTTTCTCTCGCAAGCGAGTGACCAACTCATCGAGCGACTCGTGATCGACATGAAACTCGACCACCTTGTCGAGCGCGGTCCCCTTACGCGGATTCCGCTCCAGCACCATCAAGAACCGTTCGGCCGACTTGCGAGCTTCTGCCTCTTCAGCGACGGCTGGATCGTCATCGACGGGAGGCGTCTGGTTCTGCGGACTCGCCGCGATCGCACACACACTGGCGGCCAGGACCAGCGACCAAGTCCAGAATCGAATGCTCACAAATCGCTCCAATACACAGTGCGTCAATACGATTGAACCACCTGCGCGAGTCTATCGCGCGCGGCGCAGACCGGCCAGCGGCGCATTGTGAGGCGAACCAGGCATGGGGGAAGGTGCCCGACGAATCGAAGGAGACGACGAATGGGGGCAATTCGTTGAAGTGGTCGGTGTGACGAGTCACAAGCTGGCATCAACCACGCTCAATCGCGGAGCCGAGGCGAGACGGCATCTGCGATGAACTCGCTTTGAGATTCTCTGTCCGGAGCCAGTGCGATGTACTCTTTCAGCAATGATTCCGCTGTGGACCAACCCCGCCGATTACCCACGAGCCAAATTCCTTCAACCCCCGGTTCGCCCCCGCCGCATGCGATCATCGAAGCGCCAAACCAACTGTCCCGCCCAGTCGTGGAACGAAAACTCCAGGCATGCCCGTGCGGCGCTGGAATGACGCGGTCAACCCATGCGGAGACTTCGGTCTCCGTGATGATGGTCTGCCGAGCCGAGCCTGTGAATTTCTCGACTTGGATCTGTCGTCCGCACATCAAACACGAACCTTCCATGATTCGCATCGGGCCGAATCGTCTCGGTCCCCACTTGGCGAGCACCGCCGCGCCGAGAAATATCGTCACGGAGATTCCGACAAACATCGTCCATCGAAGCGGATTGATGATTGGCAGTCGCATCATTGACCTCGCGGTGAGACCATCAATCGTTGTGAAGCTTTCGCAACCGCGCCGACGTACGCAGCATCAGTTGAATCCGCTCGAACTCATTCAGCCATTCTTGGACGGCAGCATCGAGCAGTGTTCGTTCCGGAGAGCCGATGCCGGTTGGGCAGGCGGCTCCGGCAAAGTCGGCGGTCATCTGGCGGTACTTCGAGAGCGTGCGGTCGCCGTACAAGCCGCAGCGGAACCAATCCTCGCTGAAGAACAGCACAGCCGGAACACGAGCGGCTCCGCAGACGGACATCTCGGCCGCCAGTTCCGGGTTTGCGTCGCGGTCGAAGAAGCGAATGTCGAGAACGCTCGACGCAGAGGCGAAGTGGTCGAAGATCGGGCACTGATTGACGCAGTCGCCGCACCACGCTCCGGCCAGGACGATCACGGGCATCTTGCGTTTGAAGCTCGACAGCAGTTGCCGCTGAGCATCGCTCAATTGCACGTCAGCATGGATTCCCGCCCAACGCCGCTGTTGATCCGGCGTGCCGTACTTGGCGAGGAAGTCGTGGTAGGACAAACCGGTCTCAAAAACTTTGGCGTAATCCAGCATGAAAGACTTTCTTGCGATTCTGGTGTGAGCCGCGACAATCGCGGTTCGGGTTCGAACAGGGGTCAGGCACCGCGGAATTCAGAATTGGCGGAACAATGCGTTATTTCTCCTCAAACCTCAATTCCGCCAATTCTGAATTCTGCGGTGCCTGACCCCGGACGTCCGCTGGCGAGACAAACAATGCCGCTGACCGAGAGTCTGTATTGGACGCTCTACAACCCCGCCTTGTGGATGTTGGGTCTATCGTTGGGACTGCTGAATGCTTGCCGTTACGGATTCACCGACTGGGGTGTGAAGCATCTCGTCGACACGCAGAAGATCGGCGTCGGCAAAGCGACGTTGCAGTTCTTCGTGATCGCGATCGGTGCGACGGCGGGATCGTATCTGGCCGGTTGGGCCACCGATCGTTTCTTCGGCAGCCGCCGAGCACCAGTGGTCTGTTTGCTGATGGTGCTGCTCGGCGTCTTGTCACCAGTCTACGGGATGGTGGTCGGTCAGAGCGTTGTGGGGACGATGCTGATGTTGGTCGTCATCGGCTTCTGCATCTTCGGTCCGCAGGTGTTGCTGGTGGGGACGGCCCCGTCCGACTTGGCTCATCGAGGTACGTCAGCCGCAGCGGCTGGCTTCGTGAACTTCCTGGGCTACATGGGAGCCGCGACTGGTGATGTCGTGACCGGGCATTACTCGTCGGCGTCGCAGGGTGGTTGGCGAATCGTCATTTTCATTTGGGCAGGCTGGGCGTTTCTCGGAGCGGCCATTACCGGACTGCTCTGGAACACGACCTCTCGCCGAGTCGTCGTGATGCCCGGTATTGCTCCGAAGCTCGCCGCACTCGCGACGCTGGCCTTCGCCTGTTTCGCGATTCATCAAGGACAACAACCGACGGAATTGCAGTGGGCGACGTATCTCGGTCTGGCCGCGATCGCAGCGGCGTTCGTCAACCGCTGGTTCGCCGTGCCGGGGATGATTGTGTCTGCTGCGGGTGTGCTGACCGTGTTCGTCGGTTATCTGGGGAAGTCGAAGATCACCTGGGATCAAACTGCGGCGATGGTCGCCTTTGGACTGACCATCGTAGCCGCGCTGATGGTGCTGATTGAACAGAAAGAAAAACCATGCGAGTCATTGTCATCGCCGCCGGACGCGGCCGACGCTTGATGCCCACGACGGCCGACGCTTGATGCCCACGACGGCCGACGCTCCCAAGTGCTTCGCCGAAGTCGAAGGCCAACGCCTGCTCGATTGGGCGCTGGATGCGTTCCGCGCGAACGGCCTGAACGACATCGCCTTCATCGGCGGCTATCAGATCGACAAAGTCCGCGCGGACTATCCGCAGTTCACGTTCCGTCACAATGCCGATTGGGAGCACAACAACATTCTGCTCTCGCTGTTTCACGCCGAAGACTTGATGGATGAGCCGTTCCTCTGCTGCTACAGCGACGTGCTGTTCAACGCCGACATCATCGCGCGGCTGGCCGCTGCACCCGGCGACATGGTGCTGGGGGTCGATACCGCTTGGCTGACGCGCTACGAACATCGCACCGAGCATCCGCCCGACGACGCCGAGAAAGTCACCGTCGCCAACGGCTGCGTCACGCGAGTCCATCGCCAGATTCCACCGGAAGAAGCCCACGGCGAATACATTGGCGTCGCGAAGTTCTCCGCCGCCGGAGCCGCGCGGCTGCGTCAGCACTTCCATCGCTGCCGAGAACAATTCGCCGGTCGCCCGTGGCGCGAAGCCACCGTCTTCGAGAAGGCGTACAAGATTCTGTTGTTCCAAGACATGATCGAAGCCGGCGAACGCTTCACCCACGTTGATACGCCGGGTGGATACATTGAGGTCGATACGCAGCAGGACTTCGAGTACGCGCGACATAACTGGATCTCGAAGCATTTGGAGAAATGACCGAAACCGACAGCACGCCAACTTCGCTGAAGCCGGCAGAGTTGTATTCGATCAAGCCAAGAGCTGACAGAAAAAAGCGGACAGAAAAATGGCAAGCTCCGTTGGTTAGTGTCCGATCGCAAAGGAATATGACTCGCGTTGACTTCGTTTCTTTTTTCTGTCCACTTTTTTCTGTCCACTTTTTTCTGTCAGCCATTTGAATCCAGTCAATGCCGCTGAAAACATCACCGAGTCCCGATTTGAAAGGCGACCATGAGCAACCCACTCCTGTTTCCGACGTCGGTAATTGGTTCGCTGCCTCGGCCGCGATTCGTGAAAGATTTGATCGCCGATGACTGCCCGATTGTCGGCGACGAATACCGCCGCCTGATGAGCGCGGCGATTCGCACGGCCGTCGCGATGCAGGAAGCGGCCGGCCTCGATGTCGTCACTGATGGCGAGTGGTGGCGGAAGTCGTACATCGGCGTGATCGCCGAACTCGCGCATGGTTTTGAACTCAGCCTCAATCCCGCTGACGGACGGCCGTGGACGGTCGTCGTGGACAAGCTCAGTCCGAAACAGCCCGGCTTCATCGCGCAGGAGATTCGGTTCCTCAAACAACTGACCAACAAGCGGATCAAGGCCACGCTGCCGGCTCCCGCGCTGCTGGGCGAACGGATGTGGGATCCGGTGAAGTCCGCAAAGGCGTATCCGACGCGCGACTCCTTCGTGCGCGATTGCGTGCCGATCTTGCGTCGCGAGGCGGAACTGCTTCGCGACGAAGGCGTGTCGATTCTGCAAATCGACGACCCACACTTGTGCCTGTTCGTCGATCCGGACGTCCGCAAGCAATACGACGACCCCGACCGCGCCGCTGACTTCGCTGTCGACATGGACAACCAAGTCATCGACGGCATCGACGGTCTCAAGCTGGCCGTGCATCTCTGCCGCCGAGCCGGCGCGCGAGCACGCGGCGAGGCCGAGCATCGTGGCGGTTACGATCCGATCCTCAAGCAACTCGGCCGCCTCAAGGTCGGTCATATCACGATGGAGTTCACGTCACCGGGTGCGGGCGACATGTCGGTCTTCCAACGCCTGCCGGAGCACATCGAGATCGGCCTCGGCTGTGTGAGCTGTCAGCCCGGCCAAATCGACTCGGCCGAGACGATCGTGGCGCGTGTCGAGATGGCGTTGAAGTATCTCGCCCCCGAACGGGTCACGCTCAACCCCGACTGCGGTTTCGCTCCCGGCTCTGCTGCCGACGTGAGCATCGACGAGGTCTACACCAAACTCCAAAACGAAGTCGCCGCCGCACGCCAATTGCGCGACAAGCACGGATGATCTCACTTCTTCGCTTGCACATCAAAGCAAAACAACAACTCTTGGTCGCGTAGAAACAATCGTCCGCCGGAGACAATCGGCGGCGTCCAGATGCGACCGCTTGGCTTCCGTTGCTTAGACGTTTGCGGAATGCGAAAGCGACCGGACTCTTTCCAGCCGGCGGTGCTGACCTCGATCAGCGCGGTCGTCCCATCGCTTTCGTCGTAGCAGTACAGCCGCCCGTCGGCACAGGTCAGCGACCCGGAGCGAAACTTCTGTCTCTCGGCCCAGACCACCTCGCCGGTCTTGAACTCCTGGCAGACCCAGCCGCGACCTTCGCCGAAGCCGAACACATGCTCGCCCATCAGCACGACGTTGGCGTGATGGTTCGCCAAGTTCTTGTTGCTGTAAACCGACTCGGCTTTGAATGCGTCTCCCTCCTTGGTCACTTGAATCAATTCGCAGCCGTGGCCAGCTCCGACGGTGACGTACACGAACGAGCCTTGAATGATTGGCGAATTGACGACCTCGGTTCCATACGGCCGAGCCGGTCGATAGTTCCACAACAGCTTTCCATCCTTCGCGGCCACGCCGAACACGCTGCGGTTCGTGAGCACGACGTACTGCCGCACGCCGCCGATCTCTGCCAGCATGGGTGATGTGTACGCGGCTTGATCGGTGATCTCGGTACTGCGCCACAACACATCGCCCGTTTGCTTGTTGAGCGCGGCGACAGTTCCCTTTGGTCCGCCGGGGACGCAGATCAGTTGCTCGCCATCGACCAGCGGCGACCAGGTGAAGCCCCAGCCGAGTTTCTTTGGTCCGCCACCAATGGGATTCACTTCGGCATCGAGCTCGGTCGCCAGATCTTTTCGCCAATGTTCCTGGCCGGTGGTCACATTCGCGCAGAGCAAGTGACCGGTGCTGGCGAGTGCAAAGACTCGCTCGCCAGCCACCGTCGGAGTCGAACTGGGACCTGTGCTCCACGAGTTCCCCTTCCAGTCGTAAGTTGGCCCCACGCGTGTCGCCCACGCTTGCGAGACAGTTCCGTCTTTCACATCGCGCAGGTTGAGTGCGATCAGAAACTCGTCCTCACCACGCCCACCGACCGTCAACAACTGATCGCCGACGACTGCCGATCCGGAAAGCCCGAATCCCGCGTCCGTGAATGTCCACAACAACGCCGGCCCCCCCGCCGGCCATTCCGGCAACAGCCCGCGCTCAACCGAGACATCGTTCCGCAGTGGCCCGCGATACTGCGGCCAATCGGCCCCGGAGCAATTGCCGTGCATGCACACGCACAGCGCGGCGAGCAACGTCAACGATGTGCTGATTGACCTCATCAATGCCACAACCATCGCGTCCCAAACATTTCTTCGATGCCACATGACTCCTCCCATTCAGTCGGTCCACGACGCTGCTTGGCCGAACGGCCGACAACATCACAACCGCTCGGCGCTAAAAAGTCACACCCACCCTACGTCTGAAAAACTAGCCACGCTCGCATCCCGGTGTCCGAATCACTATCTCACACCCCGAAATCGTTACTCCGTCAAATGGGTTGAGGTCGTTCATGGCATTGGTGAGTCTGCGCGAGGTGAGTTTCGGCTACGGCGGCCGGCACCTGTTGGAAAAAGTCGATCTGCAAATCGAACGGGGTGAGCGAGTCGGTCTGGTCGGCCGCAACGGCAGCGGCAAGTCAACGCTGATGAAGCTCATCAGCGGTGAGCTTTCCGCGGACGACGGACAAGTCCTACGCGGGCCGGGAGTCCGCATCGGCCGGTTGATTCAAGAGGTACCGCTCGGCAGCGAGAGTTCCGTGCAAGAAGTCGTCGCGATGGGACTCACGTCACCGACCATCGAGGGCGATACGTCGCGACGAACCGTCGAACCGCTCGAAGACTGGGAGTTAGAGCACCAAGTCGAGCGCGTCCTGGAGAAAATGAGCCTCGACCCACACGCGCGCTTCGCCGCGTTGTCGTCGGGGATGAAACGCCGCGTGCTGTTGGCTCAAGCATTGGTCAGCGAGCCAGACTTGCTGCTGCTCGACGAACCGACCAACCACTTGGACATCGAAGCGGTCGCGTGGCTCGAAGAGTTCCTGATCCGTTACGGCGGCACGCTGGTCTTCGTCACCCACGACCGAGTTTTCCTGCGCAAGCTCTCGAACCGCATCATCGAAGTCGATCGCGGCCGACTGCTCGATTGGCCGTGCGATTACACAACGTTTCTCCTCCGGAAAGAATCCGCTCTCGAAGTCGAAGCTCAGCACCAAGCCCTGTTCGACAAGAAGCTGGCTCAAGAAGAAATCTGGGTCCGCACTGGAGTCAAAGCCCGCCGCACGCGCAGCGAGGCTCGCATTCGCGAACTCAACAAGATGCGTGAAGAACGCCGGCAACGCAAAGACCGAGTCGGCAACGTGCGACTCCTCGTGCAAGACGCCGAACGCTCCGGCCGCCTGGTCATCGAAGCCAAACACATTGGGTTTCGTTACGTGGCGGACGCTGCCAGCGTCCCGCCCGACGCTAGCAGCGTCGGCCACGGTCGCGACATTCTGCACGACTTCTCAACGCTCATCCTGCGCGGCGACAAGATCGGCGTCATCGGCCCCAACGGCTCCGGCAAGAGCACGCTCTTGCGATTGCTGCTCGGTCAACTGCAACCGACCACTGGCACCGTCCGCTTGGGAACAAAACTGGAAGTCGCCTACTTCGACCAACTCCGCGAGCAACTCGACGAAAACAAAACCGCCCAAGAGAACGTCGGCGAAGGCAAACAGACGCTGGTCATCAACGGCCAAGAGCGACATGTCCTCGGCTACCTGCAAGAGTTCCTGTTCTCGCCCGAACGAGCACGCACCTTGGTCCGCTACCTCTCCGGCGGCGAACGCAATCGGCTGATGCTGGCGAAACTGCTGACGAAGCCATCCAACATGCTGGTCCTTGATGAACCGACTAACGACCTCGATGCCGAGACGCTGGAACTACTCGAAGACCTGCTGATCGAATACCCCGGCACGGTTCTGCTGGTCAGCCACGACCGCGAGTTCCTCAACAACGTCGTCAGCAGCACGCTGGTCTTCGAGGGAGACGGCATCGTCAAAGACTACGACGGCGGCTACGACGACTGGCAGCGGCAACGGACGGTCTCGCAAACTCCAGCCGCATTCCCCGAAACCCTCATGCGACCTTCCAAGAGCGTTCCGGCTCAACGCAAGCTGTCCTTCAAAGAACAACGCGAGCTCGAATTACTCCCGGCCCGCATCGACCAACTCGAAACCGAACAGGCCGCCCTGCACGCCGCAATGGCCGCTCCGTCGTTCTATCAGCAATCAAAATCCGACATCGCTGCCGCCGCTGCGAAACTCGAAGCCCTCGAACACGAACTCGCCACCGTCTTCACACGTTGGGAGTCCCTCGAAGCGATCCGTTCGTAGCCCCGTGGAGCACGTTTCCAACGTGCTCGTTTCGGGCACGTTGAAAACGTGCCCCACGAAAGCCATCGCCATGCTGACCCTCTTCGTGGACGCCGACGCCTGCCCCGTGAAAGACGAGATCTATCGCGTCGCCAAACGCTACTCGCTGCGAGTCATCGTCGTCGCCAACACCGCACTGCGAGTCCCCAACGATCCGCTCATCGAACTCGTCGTGCGTCACGAACCGGGCCTCAACATCGTCGACGACTGGATCGCCGAGCAATCCGGTCCCAACGACATCGTCATCACCTCCGACATCCCACTGGCCGCCCGCTGCATCGCCAAGCAAGCCCGCGTGCTCGACCCGAAAGGCCGAGTCTTCACCGAACACGACATCGGCGAAACGCTCGCGATGCGCGACCTGCTCGACGGCCTCCGCCAAGATGGAGTCGTCGGAGGCGGTCCGGCTCCGATGAATGCGAAAGATCGGTCGAAGTTTCTCTCGAAGCTGGACGAGCTGATCAACGCGGTGCGACGAGCTCGGCCGTGATCTTCGGCGATCAATCCACGCCCGGCGGATGCCAACCCGCTTTCACCCAATGGCGTCGGACCATGACCGCGATCAAATTGTTGAGTTGCAGCGCCACAATGGTGGCTCGGCCTACCGCGGTCCTCCCCAGGATGCGCGTGCCGTCGCGGCTCCACCGAAAGTGATCGTTCCAAGTCTGCCGCCGAGGATTGAACAGCAAAACGACTCGACCGGTGACGGGATCCCGTGATTCGGTTTGAGCGGCCTTGGCGTTGTTACAAAGGCGGCACGCGAGCCAAAGGTTGTCGTCTTCATCTCCACCATTGGCTGCTTGCGGTTGGAGGTGATCAATCTCCAACAGACCCAGCACCAGATGCTGCGGACTGAGGCAGTAACCACAACGGTGACCAGCCTCTTGGCGAATGCGTTCGCGACGGTCTTCCGGAATCCATGACGAGGTCATGGTTGAACCGGGCCACGCAGTCCGCGCCGAACCGCTTCGCTAAGGGCTTCGGCTTTTCGCACGAGTCCCTCTTGGTAAGCCTGCATCAGCGAGCCGAGTTCCGAGTGCTCGGCGGGGGTCATGGGTACCGACTGCTGTTGTTGCAGCAATTGACTGAGACGCTCATCGTCTGTCACGGATAGCTGCAAGTCACAAGCTTGAAGGACTTCGTCATCACTACATTGATCGAGCTCGCTGCTCGGCGAGTTGCTCCACGGTTTGAGCGACAACTCGATGCTTTCCGCCAACAAGTCATTAACGGTTCGACCAACTCGCTTCGCCACAACCTGGGCACGTTGGACGAGTCCATCAGGCAGATTCAGCGTCAACTGCGTGCTCATGGTCACTCTCGCTCACGTCGCCTTGAAGAGAACCTTCAAGGTCGGTGGCGGCATTGTAAGACCAGAAATGGCGATTGCCACAAGATCCCTCGCCGAGTCGCTGAATGCTGGCGGCTACACGCCTTCCTCAGACACAACGACCGCTCGCAAGTATTCGCGATTGAGGCGGGCGATGTTGGTCACCGAGACTTCGGCCGGACAGGCTGCTTCGCATTCGTAGGTGTTGGTGCAGCCGCCGAAGCCCTCTTTGTCCATTTGAGCCACCATGCGGGTGACTCGGCGAGCGCGTTCGGGGACGCCCTGAGGCAGCAGCGCGAGTTGTGAAACCTTCGCGCTGACGAAGAGCATTGCGCTGGCGTTCTTGCAGGCGGCGACGCAGGCTCCGCAGCCGATGCAGGCGGCGGCGGCCATGCTCTTTTCCTGGCGGTCGCGGCCGACCGGCAGGCAGTTGGCGTCTTGAGCGTTGCCCGTGTTGATGCTGACGTATCCCCCGGCCGTGATGATGCGATCGAAGGCGGAACGATCGGTGGCGAGGTCACGGATTACAGGGAACGCGCTAGCTCGCCACGGTTCGATGACGATCGTGTCGCCGTCGCTGAAGCGGCGCATGTGGAGTTGGCAGGTGGTGGTCGCCCGGTCGGGGCCGTGGGCTTGGCCGTTGATCATCATGCTGCACATGCCGCAGATCCCTTCGCGGCAGTCGTGGTCGAACGCGACCGGGTCTTCGCTCGTTTGGATGAGCTGCTCGTTGAGCACGTCGAGCATTTCCAGGAACGACATATCGGGCGAGATGTTTTTCATCTCGTAGGTTCGGAACTCGCCGCGAGCGTTCGGGCCGGGTTGCCGCCAGATTTTCAAAGTCAGGTTCAAGCCGCGGCTGCTGGACATTGTCAGTGGCTCCGGGGAGTCGTCGTTTTCAAAGATGGGACTTATAGGTCACATGGGACGTATTGGTCCCATTTCATTCGCGGTAACTGCGGGTCGTCAGATGTACGTTCTCGAACGACAGCGCTTCTTTGTGGAGTTGTTCTTTTTCGCCAGCAAAACTGTCGTGGCCGCCGGTGTATTCCCAGGCGGCGGCGTGGCAGAAGTCGGCGTCGTTGCGTTTCGCTTCGTTCTCGTCGGTTTGGTGTTCTTCGCGGAAGTGGCCGCCGCAGGATTCCTCGCGAGTCAGTGCATCGTGGACCAGCAACTCGCCGAATTCCAGGAAGTCGGCGACTCGGCCGGCGTGTTCGAGGTTTTGGTTGAATGCTTCGCCGGTCCCCATCACGCGGACGTTGTTCCAGAATTCGTCACGCAGCGCGGCGATCTCTTTCTCGGCGTACTTGAGGCCGGCGTCGTTGCGGGCCATGCCGCACTTCTCCCACATGATCTTGCCGAGTGCTCGGTGGAACGATTCGACGCTGCGTGAGCCTTGGATGCTCAGCAACTTCGTCACGCGAGCCTTCGCCGATTCAACCGCTCCGCGGACGTCGGGATGATCGTCGGCGATCTTCGGCAGCTTTGAGGTCGCGAGGTGATGCGCGATTGTGTACGGGATTACGAAGTAGCCGTCGGCCAGTCCTTGCATCAAAGCCGATGCTCCCAAACGATTCGCTCCGTGATCGGAGAAGTTCGCTTCGCCGAGGCAGTACAAGCCGGGAACCGTGGTTTGCAGGTTGTAGTCCACCCACAGGCCACCCATCGTGTAATGGACGGCGGGGTAGATACGCATCGGCGTTGAGTACGGGTCTTCGCCGGTGATCTTGGCATACATCTGGAAGAGGTTGCCGTACTTCCCTTTGACGACCGCCGCTCCATCTCGCTTGATCGTGTCGCGGAAATCGAGATAGACGGCGAGCTTCGTTTCGCCGACTCCGAAGCCTTCGTCGCAGGCTTTCTTGGCCGCTCGCGAGGCGACGTCGCGCGGGACGAGGTTGCCGAACGCGGCGTAGCGGCGCTCGAGGAAGTAGTCGCGGTCGTCATCGGGAATCTCGTTGGGCGATCTCGAATCGCTCGGATTCTTCGGCACCCAGACGCGGCCGTCGTTGCGGAGGCTTTCGCTCATCAGCGTCAGCTTGGATTGATGATCGCCGCTGACCGGGATGCAGGTCGGATGAATCTGCGTGAAGCAGGGGTTGGCGAAGAACGCTCCGCGCTTGTGGCATCGCCACGCGGCGGTGACGTTGCAGCCCTTCGCGTTCGTTGAGAGATAAAAGACGTTGCCGTAGCCGCCGGTCGCCAGCAGCACAGCATCGCCGGTGTGCGATTCGAATTCGCCGGTGACGAGATTGCGGACGACGATCCCGCGAGCGACACCGTCCACCTTGATGAGGTCCAGCATCTCACGCCGAGCGAACAGCTTCACTTTGCCAAGATCGACCTGTCGCATCAGCGCGGAATACGCACCGAGCAACAACTGCTGTCCCGTCTGTCCGCGAGCGTAGAACGTTCGCGAGACCTGAGCACCACCGAACGAGCGATTTGCCAGCAGCCCACCGTAGTCACGCTGGAACGGAACTCCCTGAGCGACGCACTGGTCGATGATGTTCGTGCTGACCGAGGCCAGCCGATAGACGTTCGACTCTCGAGCGCGGAAGTCGCCACCTTTGACCGTGTCGTAAAACAATCGCCAGACCGAGTCGCCGTCGTTGCAGTAATTCTTGGCGGCGTTGATGCCACCCTGAGCCGCGATGCTGTGTGCTCGGCGGGGCGAATCCTGAAAGCAGAACGCTTTGACGTTGTAGCCGAGTTCCGCCAGCGAGGCGGCGGCGCTCGCCCCGGCCAAGCCGGTGCCAACGACGATGATGTTGAACTTCCGCTTGTTCGCGGGATTGACCAGCTTGAGATCGAACTTGTGCCGATCCCAGCCCGTCGTGATATCGCCCGTCGGCGCGTTGGATTGCAGCCGGGATGAGCTGTTCGTTGTTGTCGTCACTTCAGCCATGAGGCCGACTCCTGCCTGTTCGTAGTTCCGCCTTCAGGCGGTGAGGATCGTTCGCCGTCTGCCGCCGCTGCTACTCCACCGAGTTTTTTAGCTTCGCCTGAATCACACGCGGATCATCAACCCCTTCGACGGTTCCCGGCGGCAGTGTTCGCTCGGAATCGGTGCCTTGATTGGCCGGAACCGTCATAGACACTTTAGAACGAGGCGACGACGCACCACCTTTGATGAGCCCGGTCACTGGAAACGATGCAAAGCCGACGCCGATGAAGAGCGCGAACAGCAAGCCGGTAGTCTTGATGGCCGGCGTGTACTTCGGATGGTTGATGCCGAGCGTTTGAAACGCGCTCTGAAAGCCGTGAGCCAAGTGAGCGATCAAAGCCAGGCTGCCGAGCGTGTAGCCGATGATCGTGATCATGTTCGATGGCGAAAGCAGAGCCATCGCTTTTTCGGCAGGCTCAACCGGCATGCCTTCCGCGGTTTGGTAGAACTCTTTGGCTCGCAGTTCAAATTTGAAGTCGATCAAGTGCAGGATCAGGAATCCCAGCACGACGATGCCGGTCACCAGCATCCAGGTGTCGGGCCGATAGCCCTCCATCGCGTAGCGGCCCTCTTGCTTCGATCGCGTCACCGCATAGCCGACTTTGCGAGCCGCTCGATTTTCTTTCGAGACCTGCAACGCAATGACGATGTGAGCGATGAACAGCCCGAACAAGCCGACCTCGGCAACCGCCAGCAGCGCGGCCTGCTTGTGCAGCGCGTGAGCGTATTCGTTATAGCTCAGCCCGTCGTCCGGGACGTGGAGCAGCATATTGCCAGCGAGGTGCGCGACTAAAAAGCCGCAGAGCAACAACCCGGTGATCGCCAGGACCACCTTCCTGCCCACTGAGGTGGACAAGGCGTTCAACAGCCAACGCAAGGTCGTCTCCTTTTCATTTCAGTAGCCTGACTCTCTGAGTCGGGAGCATCAGGCCGGACACCCGACTCGGAGAGTCAGGCTACGGGAATCTCAATTCGCCTCCGCAGCGAGGGGGCGGGATTATAGGGCGGGCGCGATTGTCCGCAATTCACCGCGCGGCCTCGACCGTCAGCGTCGTTGGCTGGGACGACGAGCGGTTTTCTGGAGCGTAATACTCGAACGCCACCGCGGCCGGGGTCGTCACGCGGACCGGCTGTGTGGCGACCAGGCGATAATTCAGCGTGAAGCGACCGCCGGCCTCCAAGCCTCGGAGGTAGACGATCATCGTGCGCGGAGTCTGCTGGAACTTCGCGATCTGATCCGCTCGCACGAGCTTCTCGAAGTCCGAGCGATCAAGGGCGAATCCGGCTGGGATCGGCAATTCGAGCAGCAGCATCGGGACCGTCGCGGCCGAGCGATTCTGAATCACTGCGGTCGCCGTGACAGAATCGTCCAGCCGTAGCGAGGTGCGATCGAATGACAGCTCAATCGACAGCGACGATGACGGCGGAGCCACTGGGCGTTCGAGCCGATGATGCCGCGCCGTGATTTGATACGTCGTACCAGTGCCCGATGGCTCGACCAGCTCAATCCGATGCGATCCGCTGGAGGTATGCGGTGTCAGGTCGAGTTGCTGCACGACATCCGCTTGATCGGTGGGGATCACGACGTCGCGAACACGTTGACCATCAATAGAGACTTCAATCCGGCGCGGTTGAGCATCACCCAGCGGCTGACCGGTCGCGGCGACCAATGCCTTCAAAGCCAAGACGGTGGCTTGCGTCGAATGCCAAGTCCCCCGCGCGTCCTTCTGAGTAATCAGCCATCGCAGCGCGGAGCGTGTGGTCGTCGGTTGTGTCGCGCGGATCAGTGCCAATGATGCGAGCGCAGTGGTCTCGATGTCGCGGGTGCGGCCGGAGCTGTGAAACAAGTTGGTTCGATTTTCGTCGGCGCTCCACCAGACGAGCTTGCCATCCGCCGATGTTCGCTTGCGTGCGAGCAACTGATCGACACACCGGTGCGCGCTCGATGAATCGGGGTCCATCGCCAACATATTAAGCGTTAGATTTCGCGTCTGAGTCGATCGATAGACTGACGCGTGTTGTGGAGCCGAAATCTATCGCGCTGTTCAAGAAGCCCGGCGGATGAGCGTGGCTGGCTCCGAATCTAGGGCGTTACTTGCTTCCGGGATGGGCA
>CAMDPX010000085.1 GCA_945905295.1 Planctomyces sp. SH-PL62
CAGCGAAGGGAGATCAAATGCGAGACGGCGTTGTGATTGGACGCTCGGCGGAAGGTGCGTTCGGCACCAGGACTTCACCTGTTTGACCGGTGTCTGTGTTAACGCCTCCTGGAGACGCGATGCGGTCCAGGTTCCCAGCATCGCTCCCAGGCTCAGGAGAAAGCTCGTGATGCCGCTGTTGGATTCTTGACGCTCCAACGTCTTCCATTTTCCGAACACGGACTCCAAGACTTCCGTGCTCCCGACCAGTCGCTCGCCCGGTTGAATTCCCGCGCTCTGTGTCCGCACGAATTGGACGAGTTCTGCTTCCAACTGTTTGTGACGCTGCTGGGAAGGACGACCGCGAGCGGCTCTTGGAGCGTGAACAGACCTAGACGCTGTAACCACCAACGCGCTCCACTGGCCGAGGGAATGATCGCCGTCGGGTCTGTCGGCCCCGCGAAAATTCCGATCACACGCGGGATCGCTCGCAACGCGACACTCGCCTGCATGACCAGCCGACGAACCACGTCGATGACGCCCACGGGAGTCGAGCCACCCACGGGGGGCACGTCTTCAGAACCCTCCGCGCGGGTCAGTCTTTTTTTGAGAGCTCCGCCTCGATCTGAGCCATCCGCTCACGAGCCTGCTCCAATTCGGTCAACCGCTGCTGTGCCAGCAACTCGGCGGCCTCGGCACGAACGGTGGCCCGTTCGCATTCCTGACGCCAACGATCACGTGACTGACCTCGCTCGGCGACGAGTTGTCGTTCCTGTTCCAACTTGGCCTGCACCGCGTGATGCTTCTCACGCCAAGCATCTCGACCAAGACGAAACGAACGCACCAAGACTCGATTGGGACTCTGATACCGCCGAACGCCACGGACGCCTACCGAATCACTTCCTTGTGACTGATTCATCGCTGACTCCTAAAAATGATCCCTCACATCAGCGAAACAGATTCTCCCATCTACGAACAGGCCAAGTCCCAACGTCAACCACAAGTTTGCATCTCCCTAGAGTACGGCTACGGCACGGTCGGGTTCGACGTGGAGACGAACCGCCGGTTAGGAATCCTCTTCCCGTGGCTGACCGGCGACCACTGGCTCTGCCTCGGCCCCGTGTTGTTTTCTATGGGGGCCACGACCGAGGCAGCCCCGGCGTCGAAGACCAATTCGTCTACGTCGCCATGCTCCCCGACGGCTCCCAACGCACCTACACCCCCGCCGAATTCGCCAAGACCTTCGGCTGGAAGAACGACCTGGACAAGGCTACGTTACTTCAACTCGATCCGTGAAAGGAACCCACAATGCACACCGATTTGAAACTCATTGTCGAGAAACACTTGGACGGCTTCGTCGCCTACCCACTGGGCATGAAAGGGGTCGTGGTCGGTGAGGGCGAGACCTATGAGGAAGCCGTGGCAGACGTGACGTCCGCCATCGCGTTCCATATCGAAACATTTGGCCCCGAAGTCTTCCGCGACGAAGAGACGGTTTTGGAAGCCTATGTGACCGAGACCGGAGTCACGATCTGATGGCCAAGTTTCCCATTGATGCGCCGCTCGATCGAGTGCTCGCCGCGATGGCTCGGCTTGGTTTTCACGTCCCGATCGGGCAATCACGTCGCCTTGGCCCGACAAAATGATGATGGAACGCAGACTCCCATGACGATTCCGAATCACCGCAAGCTCAAGCGATCGACGTTGCGGACCATCCTCACGCAATCCCGCATTTCGAGAGACGAGTTTCTGGATGCTTACGAAGACGGCTGATCGCTCGCAGTGGCATCCCGACAGCCGCCCTTCCTGGGTTGGGAGCCGAGCTACGGCACGGTCGGGTTCGACGTGGAGACGAACCGCCGGTTAGGAATCCTCTTCCCGTGGCTGACCTGCGACCACTGGCTCTGCCTCGGCCCCGTGTTGTTTTCTTTGGGGGCCACGACCGCGGCAGCCCCGGCGTCGAAGAGCAATTCGTCTACGTCGCCATGCTCCCCGACGGCTCACAACGCACCTACACCCCCGCCGAATTCGCGGCGAAGTTCAATTGGAAGAACGACCCGGAGAATGCGGAGTTGCTCGGCAGGTGATTCGGGTCTGGCACTTCAGAATTCAGAATTGGCCGAGCGCGACTCGGAACGTGGAACCAACTCCCCATCGGCCAATTGTGAATTGTGAAGTGCCTGACCCCCGCACGCAGCAACGCCGCGACAGGACAGACACCTTCGTGCTCTTTGTGTAACGCTCAGGGGTCGGGTGTGCGAATTTCAGAATTCGCCGATCAAAGCGTTGGGTGCTGAGGAAATCGTTGACGGCGAATTCTGAAATTCGCACACCCGACCCCGCACCACACTCAACAAATCTCAAAGCAACAGATTTGGAATGCGAATCCGCGCTAATCTCCGCGGATGGGCTCCCGGAATCAGCGGAGATTATTGTTTCTTTTCATCCCGCAGTTTCTCAACCGCGACCCAGGCCGAGTGGTTGGACCAAGGGGTGGCGATGACCTGTGGTGGTTCGTGTTTGCCGGCCGGTGTGAACTTCAGTCGGACGCGGTAGGCGTAGCTGTTTCCCGGCGTCACTTCAAAGTCGAAGGCGCGGAAGAGTTGTGACCGAACTTCGTACTTCGATTTCGGTGGCGCGACCGGCAGGTACGGATGCACGACCAACACCTTCTCCCAAGGAGGCTGAAACTTTGGGGACGGGGCCGTCAACGCCGGATCGCGGTGCAACGCGTGAACCCAGTCCCCTTCGTTGAACCCAACCCGTTCGAGAATCTCTTGGGAGAACTTGAGGTCCAACTTCTTCCAGGCGTCGTGCGGGATCTTCGAGTCCACGCCCAAATCGAGATCGTCCAAATCAAGGTTCTTGGCGGGCCGTGTCGCGCGTTCGATCTCGAAGTCCACGAACTTCACCGCGAGGGGAAACGCACCGGTTGGCACCAAGCCTCGCAGAGAGACGACCGGAAGTTGAGTCGTCGGAGTTTCGTCAGCGTCATTGGTTGGCGTCTTGGAATCGGCCGGTTTGGTCGCAGCGGATCGCACGGGAACCCCGGCCTGTGTCGGAGTCGCGATCAAGGCTTCGAGCGAGGGCCAATTGCCGCTGAGGATCTCGACCTCATGCGTGACGACGCGAGCCACTCGAAAGCCGATGTCGGCTTGATGATGCCAGAGTTGTTCACGCACCTGGAGCAAGAGCGACTCCTGAAATCCGCCGCCATCAAATTTGGTTTGAAAGCCGCCACCCAACTCCACCGTGAAGTAGCGCCGCCACACGAGGTCCGTTCCGGCAACGTCGGTCGTCGAGATGTCGCTCATCCATTCGCTGACGTTTCCAAAAAGGTGATGCAGGCCGAACAGATTCGCGGTGTCCCCTCCGACCGGAGCGGTCTTGTCAAAGAATCTCAGCCGCGCGTTGTGCGGCGGCTTGGTCGCCGAGGTGGATGGCAAACCGGCTCGCATGGCGAAGGCCCATTCGGCGATTGTTGGCAGGCGATATTGCTGCTGCTCCGTGTCGCTCAGCCAACGGCAGAAGGCTTGCGCGTCCTGCCAGGAAACCTGCACGACCGGATGCTCGTCGCTCTCCTGCACGATGCCCGGAGACCGCCAAGTCCGCCGATCGGGATTGGACTCTTGAGGAAGCTGTTCGGCGGTCGTCTCATACCGAGTCGCCTCGACGAACTTGCGGAACTGAGCCACGGTGACTTCGGTGGTTCCCAGGTAGATCGGCTGCGAGAAGGCGTGGCTGGTCCCGGTCGGCCTCATTCCGATTTTTTTCAAAGCCTCGGTCCCGACGGGATCGAGCGTGCCGGGGGGGATCAGTCGCAGCTTCATGCCCAGCGAGTTTGTTGTCTCGACCGGCACGTCCGCCGCACCCGCCCAGGCGTCCTGCAACAACTTCCCCTCGCGAGCCGTGAACGGGATGACGGCTCGCGGCGGGGGCGTCTCGCGCGGATGAAACTCCGGCCCCGGATTCCACTCGCGCCGCAGCACCAGCAGTTGTGAGCCTTGTGTCTGTGTCGCGAATTCCGTCGGCACCTGATGGCCAAACCCAGGCGATGTCCAGCAGACGATCAGACGGTCCTGTTCGACGCGCAGGATGCCGTAGCGCCAGTCGACATGCCCGGCCGATCCGGGAGGCAACGGAACGGCGCGATGCCTCAGTATGAACCGTTGCGGTTCGCTGTCGTCCGTGAACTCGGCCAGGAGTCTTCCCTCGTGGCCACCGAATGCCAGGACGTGATCTTTCGCGAACTCGATCCACTGCAACGGCGATGTCTCCGAGGGACCGCCTCCCATCATGCCTCCCATCATGCCGCCCATACCGGGGGCACTTCCTCCAAATGAGGAGGCACCTCCGCCACCAGCCTCTTCAAGTCTGCCCGAGCCAGCCGGTGAATTCGTTTTCGGCACGGCTGGCAACGAGTTGAGCATGATCCCTTCGCTCGACACCACCACCCAGCGGCCGAGCAACGGCTTGAGCGAATCAGAAATCGTTGCGGCTTTCGTGCTGCCACTGAGGGGGGGGCAGTTCAAGGGGGTCAATTTCACCGGGAACATTCCCGTTCAGAAGTTTCGGCTTGGGATATCGGCCGGAACTTGGATCATCTGAGTCTGCCTTGGTGGTTGGTACGAAGATCAAGTGAGTCGGGTCTCTTGTCTCGACTGTTTGCGGCACCGATCTCGGCGAGTACGACAACCAATACATCGTCAGAAACAGGAGCGGCGTGCCGACGATCGTGAAGCACGCGATCGCGAACAGTTGTTGCCAGCCGGACAATCGTTCGCGCATCCCCTCCCCGGAAACGTAGGTCATCAGCGGCCGGACAAACAACAAGCCGAACCAGAACGCGAACGCCAGCAGCGCTTGCAGGCCACAAGTCATTACGACGATCTGAGTCGCCCCCTGATACGTCACGGCCAACACAAAAGCGTTTCCGGCAACGGGGAAGAACAGCATCGCTCCAATCCACACGAGCCAACTCGTTGTGTTCCAGGCACAATAAAACGCCGAACAGAGCGCAAACGTCATCGCCAATTGAAACAACGAGAAGCCCAAGTACGAATCGAGGTTTCGCGCACCGGACTCCTCGACGATCATGACCAGGAAGACGCTCAGCACCGCGACGGTCACGAGCACCGGTGCCAGAGCCAGCTTGAGACTGAGCGTTCGTCGCGCTATGCACGGGTCTCCTGACCCCGCACTGGGCCTGGACCGCAGGTCTCCATCGCTGTTCGCGCCGCGTGACAATTCGGGAGACCTGCGGTCGGGCGAATCGGCGGGGTCGGGAGACCCGCGCCGAGCGCGTTCAGCGGTCTGCGTTTTGAGCCGTGAAGAACCGCCGAGAAGCCACCGGCTGAGCATCACGATCAAGACCACAAATGCGGCACCAACGCCGACGATCGACATCCAGTGATTGAACGAATCCGCGGGAGTCCATTGGCTGCGACTGGTCAGGTTGGAAAGCAAAAACAGAACCACCGGAATCCCGATGACGAGCAGCACTAAAAACACGAACCCGGCGATTGGGAGTCGATGCCGCAATTCCTCAGGCCGACGTTGCAACTCGCTCATGGCCAGCAGGGCTTGCGCTGACTTCGCGGTGAGGTTGTCGAGCAACGCTCGATTGGGCACCCGCTCTGCTCGGCCTGGGACTGACGCGATTTGTTGCGGCGCTGGCACCACGTTCGGTTGCTGCACATGAGCCAGCCAGCGGCTCAGCAATTCGCTCACTTCGGTCGCTGACTGAAACCGGTCGTCCGGATTCTTCGCCAGCAATTTCTCAATGATCGCCTCGAGCCAACTGGGGACATCGGGATTGATCGCTCGCAGCGGGCGCGGAGCGGCTTCGCAGACACGCTTCAGCACGGCCATCGTCGTGCGTGCTCGGAACGGCGAGTGGCCGGAGCACATCGCATACATGACCGCTCCGAGGCTGAACAGGTCGGCCCGCGCATCGACATCGCGGCCCCAGGCTTGTTCGGGAGCCATGTATTGCGGCGTCCCTGCGATCACTCCGCTGAGCGTCAAGCTGGCGTCGTCCATCACACGAGCCAACCCGAAGTCGGTCAGCTTCACGCGCTGCACGCCGTTCTCCAGCAGGATGTTCGCCGGCTTCACGTCCCGATGCACAACCCCCTGAGCATGCGCCGCCGCGAGACCCGCCGCCGTCTGCATCGCGATCCGCAAAATCTCTTTGAGTTCGAGTGGTGCTTCCTGATCGATCCGTTCTTGGAGTGATCCACCCGCGACGAACTGCATGATGATTTTGGGGAGAGTGGCGTGAAGGGGTCGGGAGTCTTTTTCAGGCCGCCCATCACCGGCGCTACTTTCAGAGTTCGTGACGGCGGCCTGAAAAAGACTCCCGACCCCGTCCTCGATCGCATGAATCGTCACGACGTTGTCATGACACACCGCCGCTGCCGCTTGAGCCTCTCGAATGAATCGCTTCCGGGCGACCGCATGATGTGCCAGATGAGACGCCAACACCTTGACCGCGACGACTCGATGCAAGCTCGGATCGTACGCCTTGAGCACAACCCCCATGCCGCCCCAGCCAACGACTTCGCTGATCTCGTGCTGACCGAGTTTGCCCAGCAACTTCGGATCATCCGCTGGCTGCAAGAAGTCGAGCGTCCGCTGCGGATCGGTTGACTCATTCCGCTCGCCACCGGAACCGTCATCGGCTTTGAGCCGATCCAACGCGGCAGCCAGATTGGGATCGTCTGCGCTGCCCCCCTTCAGCTTTTCCGCCATCCCAATCCACGACGCACCACCGGCCGTCATCTGTCGCAAGGCCGTCTCGCAAATCGGGCAGCAATCAACGTGAGCCTGCGTCGCGGTCTGTTGGTCGTCGAGCAGAGTGCCATCCAACAAGGCTCGCAAGGTGGCAACATCAGGACATGCGGTTGTGGGAGAAGCATCAGACATGGCGTGAACTCGCAGTTGGTAACGAAACTTCGTAACGAACTCCGACCTCAGATACGAGCCAACGTCGCCGAGTTATCTCGAAAAGCACAATTGGATCTGAAAAGGTTTGCGGCCAAGGCGGCCTGGTGCCACAGATCAGAATTCAAATTTCACCAGAGCCATTGCTGGCTGCCGGCTGATGAAGACAGACCAATGATCCCCACGGATGGCATGGCGACACCACGGATAAAACAGTGCTTCTCGTTTTTCATCAGTGGTATCGCCATGCCATCCGTGGGGATTTCCGGGCTCCCTGACAGTTCAATTGGGAGCCGTGGCACGAGCTTCACTCATTCCCTATCAGCCACTTCACCTGCTCTTTCAGCCGAGACATCACTCGCCCCTTCGCGAGATACACGGCCGCCACCGACAGCGACAGTTCTTCCGCGACCGTTTTACCGTCACGCCCCTCGACTGCAGTTTGCCAAAACGCCGACCATGTCGCTTCCGAGAAATCGCCTCGCACCTGCTGAGCAGCACACTCCAGCAACTGCCGTTCGTAGGCCGCGTCCCATTCGGCCGAGTCGGACTCAGTCACCAGTTGCTCGGACGCTTGTTGCCACTGCGAACTGTCGCCGCTGCCGCGCTCAACGCGTGCAGCCGCTCTCCAATGATCGGTCAGCCGGTTTCGCACGACGGTAAACAACCACGCGCGAAACGAACCGCGGCGCGGATCGTAAATCAAACTCTTCGCCGCCGAGGCGACTTGCCGCAGCACATCCTGAGTCAAATCGGCCGCGTCGGCATCTTGCAACCCGCGCTTGCGGACGAAAGCATAAACCAGCGGCGCATACAAATCGACAAACCGCTCCCACGCCTCGCGGTCGTGAGCGTCTTTCAATCGGACCAGCAAGCTGGGCTGTGTCGGCGGAACGTGCGGCATTGAGGTGCTCGGACGAAGATACGGACAGCAGCGAGAAAGCTATTGCAAAACCGTCGTACCACCTCCGGCCGAATGCCGTCAGCCGATGACCGATTGCCGTGATACCGTTTTTCTAAAAACGGTATCGCGGCTTTCAGCGATCGGCTTTCGGCCGGAATAACGAGTCCAAATCACTCCGACGTGCTGCGGCGACCGGGTCGATAGCCCTGGCCGGGGCCGTGACGGGATTGTTTCTTCGAGGTCGGCGGAATCTTGTGAACGAACTCGCCTTTGAATTTCGAGTTGGCATCCTTGCGGCGTTGTTCAAGAGCCTCGCGCGGCGGTTGGTCGGGAATCAGGCTGTCGCAGCCGGGACCGATCAGGTCTTGTCGGCCAGCTTGTTCGAGAGCCTTGCGGACCTCGAAGTAGTTCTCCGGTTTGAAGAACTGCATCAACGCGCGTTGCAGCTTGCGGTCGCGCAGGTGCTGAGCGACATAGACCGGCTTCTTCGTGAATGGGTCAATGCCGGTGTAGTACATCGCCGTCGCGACATCGAACGGAGCGGGAATGAAATCCTGCACTTGATCGGGACGATAGCCGTTGCGCTTCAGAAAAATGGCGAGGTCGATCATCGCGTTGAGGTCGCTGCCGGGATGACTCGCGATGTAGTACGGGATGATGTACTGCGTCTTGCCCGCTTTCTTTGACTCGCGCTCGAACACATCGGCGAACTTATCAAAGTCATCGCTGGCTGGCTTGCGCATCAGATTGAGGACTCCGGTGTCGGAGTGCTCCGGCGCAACCTTCAAGTGACCGCCGACGTGGTGGCGAACCAGCTCGCGCATGTATTCGGGCGAACGGCGGGCGAGGTCCATACGGATGCCGCTAGCGACGAACACCTTCTTGATGCCGGGAACTTCGCGCGCATCTTTCATCAGCTTGACCAGCGGCCCGTGATCGGTGCCGAGCAGCTTGCAGATCGTCGGATGCACGCACGATTGCCGGCGGCAAACGGCTTCGACTTCCGGCCGGGAGCAACGCATCTCGTACATGTTCGCGGTCGGGCCGCCGATGTCGCTGATGACTCCTTTGAACTGCGGATCGCGGGTCATCGTTTCAATCTCACCGATGACCGAGTCGTGACTGCGCGACTGAATGATTCGTCCCTGATGTGTCGTGATCGAGCAAAACGTGCAGCCGCCGAAGCAGCCGCGCATGATCGTCACCGAGTCCTTGATCATCTCGAACGCGGGGATCTTTTCTTTGTAGCTTGGATGCGGCCGCCGCGTGTACGGCAGCGCGTAGATCGCATCCATCGCCGCTTGCGAGATCGGGAAGCAGGGGGGATTGCAGACGACCGCTTGCTTGTCGTGGAACTGAACCAAGCCCCGCGCGTTATACGGATTGGTTTCGTTGTGGATCAGCTTCGTGGCTTCGGCGAACGTCGGCTTGTCGGCGCAGACGGCTTCGTAGCTGGGGAGCGTCAAAAAACCGTGAAGCCCAAGCGAGCCGGAGGGCGTTAGCCCCCGGACCTGCGAGGTCGTCCGGGGGCTAACGCCCTCCGGCTCACCTTGTCGAATGTCTGACAACTCCGCCGATTCTTTGGCTCCGAGCGCATACGCGATGCCGCGCATGTCGCGCAAATCGCGGACTGTTTCGCCGGCGTCGAGTCGCCGAGCGATTTCCAGGATCGATTCCTCGCCCATGCCAAACGCGACCAAGTCCGGCTTCGCATCCAGCAGGATCGAGCGGCGAACCTTGTCGCTCCAGTAGTCGTAGTGAGCGAGGCGTCGCAGCGATGCCTCGACGCTACCGGCGATGACGGGGACACCGGAGTACGCTTCGCGGGCACGCTGACAATAGCCGAGCGTCGCGCGATCCGGCCGCAGACCGATGCGGCCGCCGGGTGAGTACGCATCGTCGTTGCGCACCTTCCGATTGGCCGTGTAGTGATTGATCATCGAGTCCATGTTCCCCGCGCTGATCGCGAAGAACAGCCGAGGCTTGCCGAACGTCCGCCAGGCGTCGCACGAATGCCAGTCGGGTTGGCTGACGATGCCGACTCGAAAGCCGGCGGCTTCGAGCACTCGGCCGAGGATCGCCATCGCGAAGCTGGGATGGTCGATGTAGGCGTCGCCGGTCACGAACACGACGTCGAGTTCGTTCCAGCCGCGTTCGCGAGCTTCCGCCATCGTCATCGGCAACGGCTTGAGGCGACGCGGCGACGCGGTGGTGAGGTGCAACTCGGCCAACGGGTCGGCGTTGGGGTGTTCGATGATCGGCAAGGAATGTACGAGCGAAGTCATAGCCAGCGATTGTATGGCTCACCGCACCGAGCCACAGCCTCGCGGCCGAGGTATTCGGACTTCTCTGCGAAATGGAACGGGGTCGGGAGTCTTTTTCATGCCGCACAACGCGACTGAAGCAATCGAACATGCTCGACCGCGGCATGAAAAAGACTCCCGACCCCTTCGCAACGCTCAACGCTGATGATTGGCAGGCTGGATCGAATTCAGCGACGAGAGATGGGACAGATACCGGTTGTTGACCTCCGGCAGCGTGTCATGCAGGGCGATGCTGAGCGGGGCGGGATGCGGATTCTCTCGAAGTTCTTGCAGATGATTCAGCAACACTTCGTGCGAGTCGTCGGAGTTATGCAGCAGAAAATGGACCCAGGCCCAGGCTTCCTGATAATCGGCTCGCTGCATTTGGATGACGTCTTGAAGGGACTCCAGACGTTCGAGGTCCGGCTCCCAATTGTTGGCGATGGCGATCCCCAGCTTGCGCGCGTATTCGCGATTGACGGCGTTGGGGGTCGAGCGGGGCACCTCGAAGTATTCGGCCAAGCCTTCGTCCAGCCACAGCGGGACGTCTTTGAGCTGCGCGTGCAGCAGGCCGTGAGTGAACTCGTGCCGCAGGTCTTCTTGAATGTTGTCGCCCCAGAAGGTGTAGACGGCCAGCTCCTTCGGCGTGCCGACGAAGTACGCTCGGCGCGGCGGCAGGCCGGGGTATGTCTTGTCGAGATATTTCTGATACTTCGGTTTGTCGGCGAAGACGTAGACCACGACGTCGCGGCCTTCGAGCGGCAATTGCAGTTCGTGAGCGACGTCCTGCCGCAGTTGGATCAGGTCTTGGATCAGCGCGTGATCTTTGCGCAGTTCGACGTCGCTGACGACCAGCAACTGCTCGGAACGAACGAAGTGTTTGACCGGAAGCTGCGCTGCATCGGGTCGAGTCGTGCGACAGCCGGCCGCAAGCAGCATTGCAGCCAGGAGGCTCAGTGTGATGCGGATCTGCCGCGAGGCCATGTCGAACTTCATTTGCTATTGCCGTTCGGTACTTGGCCAATCGAACGAGGTGTCGTTGGAAGTGCGGTCGTCGTCGCGAGTGGGCTTTTCACCGAAGACCTTACTCTTCCAGCGATTCGTCACCGACTCCCGCATGAGTTCGGAATGACCGGTCAGGACGAGTGCCTTGATCAATTGCCCGTGCTTGGTCCATTCGGCGGTGTCCCATTCGCGGACATCAACGTAGGCATCAACCAGCGAGGCGGACGGCTTGGGAACGAAGACCCAATCGTCCACAGTTCGCACGACATGAAATTTGAAGGCGACAAACATCGCCGCCGCGCCCAGTAGCGCGCCAAACGCTAACGCAAACAGTCGTCGCATGAGTTCCCTCTCTTCGCTGGCGACCGGAAATTCGGGGGGCGGGTTTGTCCCAAATTCTCCCAATTGCCACAAGACGGCCTGACAGGAACTTCTTGATGCCTAGCAGTGGCCCGGCTAAGCTCCGCCCCGCTGTTGCCGGAGCCGTGTTGTGTATGCGGTCAGACCGGCTTTCCATTTGTGGTCCCTCAGACATCAAACACGGGTATGCCCAAGAATTCCGACATCCGCATCAAGGAGGCGGTCTGCTCCTTTGAACCGATCACGTTTCGATGCCCGGTTAAGTTCGGCGGTCGAATCGTCTCCAAGTCCTTCCTCATCAATGTTGAGGTCGTGGTTGAGACGAAATCCGGTAAGTTCGCCACCGGCTTGGGGAGTATGCCGGTCGGCAATGTGTGGGCCTGGCCGTCCGAGAAAGTCAGCCCCGACGAAGCCGAACAGGCGATGATGACTTTCGGCGAGCGGGCCTGCGATCTGGCGACGCTCTTCCCGGAGCACTCCGATCCGATCAACATCGTTTACCACATCTCCGGCGAGTACGCCCATCTCGGCAAGATCATCCCGCAAGAGATGAAGCTCGCCGAGCAGATGCCCGAACTGGCCGAGCTCGTCGCTGCCAGCCCGCTCGACGCCGCGATTCACGACGGCTTCGGCCGAGTCAATCACGTCAACAGTTACAACGCGCTCTCGAAGCAGTTCATCCACGAGGATCTGTCTTCGTATCTCGATGAGCAATTCAAAGGGGAATACCTCGACCAATACACGCTCCGCGAACCGAAGGCGCGCATGCCGCTGTACCACTTGGTCGGTGCGCTCGACCCGCTGACCGCGGCCGACATCACCAAGCGGATCAACGACAAGCTGCCCGAAACGCTCCCCGAATGGATCAACTACAACGGGCTGACGCATCTGAAGATTAAGCTCAACGGCGACGACCTCGACTGGGATGTGAATCGCGTTCTGGCCGTTGAGCAGGTCGCCGCGGAAGCGCAGGCGAAGCGCGGCTGCACCGAGTGGGTCTACTCCACCGACTTCAACGAGAAGTGCCAGGACGCCGCGTACGTGCTGGAATTCCTCGCCCGCGTCAAAGCCGGATCGCCGGCCGCGTACGACCGCATTCAATACATCGAGCAACCGACGAGCCGACACTTGAAGGCTCACCCGGAACTGAAGCTGCACGAGATCGCGAAGCAAAAACCGGTCGTGCTCGACGAAGGCTTGGTCGATTACGAATCGCTGCTGCTGGCTCGCGAGATGGGTTACACCGGCGTCGCGCTCAAGGCGTGCAAGGGGCAGACCGACTCGCTGCTCCTCGCGGCCGCGGCACAGAAGCTCGGAATGTTTCTCTGCGTGCAAGACCTGTCGTGCCCCGGCTATTCGTTCCTGCACTCGGCCAGCTTGTCGGCTCGCATTCCGGGCGTCGCGGCCATCGAAGGCAACAGCCGCCAATACTGCCCCGCCAGCAACCGGCCGTTCGCCAAACGCTTCCCGACGATGTTCGAGATCAAAGACGGCACCGTCGGCACCAGCGTCCTCAACGGCGAGGGCCTGGGGTTCTGATCGCCGGCCAGATCTTCCGGACGACGACTCCGACGGCACGCCTTCGCTCGTAGCGACTCCATTGATGGGCTCGACCGCGCGACGTTGATCCGATGAATCGGGTCACGACGAGCCTTGAGTCCCCTCACCAGCGCGAACTGGTGTCGTTCCTCTGGCAATTCCGATTTGGCCAGAGGAATGTTGCGGTGGATATTGATTACCGCCGACCAAGCCGCAGGTATTCCAAGAGGTCAAGAATCTCCGGCTCGGTCAGCGAGTTCAGCATCCCGACCGGCATCGGCGAGACGGGCGATGCCTTGCGGGCTTCGATGTCGTTCAGAGGGATCTTCGTGACCTTGGTCGGCCGCAGCGGATCGGGAGCGAGCAGCAGATTCTCGCTGTCACCGCCGACCACTCGGCCGCTCAGCACTTGGCCGGATTTCGTCTCGACGATCGTTTGCCGGTACTTGCCGTCGATGACTTTCGACGGCACCAAGATGTGCTCCAACAAATCGCGTGGGCCGAACCGGCTGGCCACAAATGTCAGGTCGGGACCGAGCGTCCGCCCTTCGGTACCGACGCGATGACAGCGCACGCAGAGCGCCTCGCGAAACAGTTTTTCGCCACGAGCGACATCTCGCGGCGCGGACGTGTTCTTCACAGCGGCCTCCAACTCTTCGAGCTTCCATTCACGAACAACCGGCCGTTGTGGATTCGCAACCGCGATGTCACCGCCGCTCTCGGCCGCCGGTTCGAGCAGCGTGCCCAATTCGCGCCGCTCGTCGGCGGACAGCATCGCCAGCGCATCCTCGCGAATGCCGTTGATCGCGATCGGCAGCAAGTTGCCGCCGTCGAACAGGTCCGCCTTGCGCAGTTCGGCGAAGTACCGCCGGCGCAGGTCGAGCGGCCAACCGATCGGTACGTTGCGCAGCGTCGTCAAGTACGCGAGCTTGTCTTCTTGCTCAACGGCGTGTTCCAGCCGAGGAATCGTCTTCTCGACCAGCGGCGGCCATTCGAGGTACGCCAGCAACTCACACAGCCGCTGATTCGGTTCTTCAAGTTCTTGAGGGTACTGATGAGCAAGCAGATCCCTCACGGTCTTTGCAATGGCCTCTTCCGGTCGTCCGAGCCGAGTGAATGCGACCGAATACACACGCCACGCATCCATCCGCTGTCCGGTCGAGAGTTTTTCAAACGGCAACGCATTGAGCCGCTCGCAGATCAACCGTAGCTCAAGCGGCTCGCCTGAGACTCGCGCGAGAGCCAGCAACGCAGAAATCGCGGTCGTCGCCGATTCGAGAGTCGTCGGCGACTTCAACGCTCGCTCCCGCCAGCGATCGACCGGCTGCCGTTCCAACGCGACTCGCGCCGCATGACGCAACCAAACATCGTCGCTTCCCAGCGACGGCCAGAGCACATCGATTGCCGACGGCTCAACGATCGTGTGCCAGCGTTCCAGTTGGCGGCGTTTCTCGTGGGGCACGTTTTCAACGTGCCCGTTCTGGCCGGGCACGTTGGAAA
The DNA here is from genome assembly GCA_945905295.1 of Planctomyces sp. SH-PL62. Classification (GTDB taxonomy): domain Bacteria; phylum Planctomycetota; class Planctomycetia; order Planctomycetales; family Planctomycetaceae; genus SXKJ01. The sequence continues at coordinate 14,536 of CAMDPX010000085.1, forward strand.
CGTGCCCCACGGGTCGCACTCGATACAGCCCCGATTGCGTGCCACGTCCACCCGTCGTGAAGTACATCGCGCCGTCGGGGCCGAACGTCAGATCGGTCACGCTCAGCGGTTGCCCTTCGAGAAACAATTCCGCTCGGCAGCGATATGACGCTCCGTCGCGGTCGAGATGAATCGCGTGAATGCGACCATACGACCAATCGCACACGAACATCGCGTCGCGATACGGAGCCGGGAACGAACCGCGATGTCCCGACCTCACGCCGGTTGGCGACGACAAGCCCATGTTGAGAATGCTCGGCAAGTGTTCGGCGTAATGTCCCGGCCGATTCGCCGAGCCTTGCCGGAACCCATAATCGCCGCCACTGACGATGTGATTGATTCGCGTCGGCCGATACCACTGCGTCCCCTGATCCCCTTCGTTGTCGGCATCGAACGTGAATAGCTCGCCGTTCGCGTTGAAGTCCACGCCGTAAGGATTGCGAAAGCCTCCGGCGACGACTTGCCACATCGTTCCGTCCGCGTCCGTGCGAGCGACATAGCCAGCAGGCACCTTCGCGTCGGAATCGAACATGAACCGATCCCAGAACGCCGGCCGCAGCCGATCTTCGGCGAGGTGCCGCAGCGGCGAGTTGTCAGGAATCGTGCGGTCGGTCTCCGAGATCAGCACGTTGTTGCCGTGAATCACGTAAATGAGATTGTCCGGTCCCAGCGTCAGCGCGTTGCGTCCGTGACCGACTCCGCCACCGGTCGCTTTGAGCAACTTCACGTCATCGAACTTGTCGTCGCCGTCGGTGTCTCGCAGCCGGTACAGCCCTTTCGAGTTGTTCGCATTGGCGTACAGACTGTCGAACGCCCAGAGCAGGCCGCGGCATTCTTGGAGTTTGTCGTTGATGAGTTCGACTTGGATTTCCTCAGACTGTTGGGCGGGCACGTTGGAAACGTGCCCCACGTTGGTCATTCGCAGAATGCCGGGGCCTTCGCGGCCGACGATCAAGCGGCCTTTCGCATCGAACGTCAGGCTGACCCACGAGCCTTCTCCCGGCTGTGAGCTGCGGATCAACTCGACCTCGAATCCCGGCACGACGCGCACCCGCGCTGCTTCGTCCGCTTTGCCGGTGCCGATGGCTCGCTTCCATTGGTCGTAGTCGTCCAGTTCTCCGGAGGGTCGCCACCACGGTGCGATCCCCAGCAATCCCAGACTGGTCGCTCGCCGCCATTCGCTGCGCGAGTCGCGCACTTCCCAATCGCCGTCGGTGACCAGTCGCTGAGACGGACCTTCCGCGCCAGTCCAATCGAGTTGCAACCACGCACCCGCCGCACCGCCACGATTGGTCGCCTCGATCTCCACGCAATGCTTGCCGGGCGTCAGCGAGGAAATCTCCGTCGTTGTGAATCGTCGAGACGACGCGATCTCAGTGACGAGGCGGCCGTCGAGGAACACTTTCGCGTGGTCGTCCGCCAGACCACGCAGGTCCGCGCGACGCACAGCACCACTCACGGTGAACTCGCGACGCAGCCGCACTGTTTCGTTCGCGCGCGGAAAACGGCTGCTCCACAACCATTGAGCTTCCAGGCCAACATCGCCCGCGACAACCAGGCTGTTCGTCGACGCAACGATCACCAGCAGCAAACCAACGACGAGTCGCATGTTGTTCGCTCCAACGAAAAAGCCCGGCTTGCCACACAAGCCGGGCTGTCGTGATTCGTGGTCTCAGGCCGAGCAATTACTTCTTCTTCTCGACCTTGAAGCCTTTGTCGAACGCCTTGTCGGCGAACGCGAGTTCGAGCTTGGCGTCCCCTTCAGCCTTCTCAACTTTGCCTTTGCAGTTGTTGCAGCAGAACGTGACCTTCACGCCGGAGACATCGGCAGTCGCGTCTTTGTTGAGATCACCGCCACTGAGCGGGCACTTCTCTTGCTTGAATTGGCCAGTCTGCACGAGTTGATGATTGGCCTTCGTCGAGTACTTCGCCTTGTCCTTGGTAAACGCATCCGGACAACCATCGCAGCACAGATAAACCTTCGCGTCACGATAGGCGACGGAACTTTCTTCCTTGGCCGCCTTGCCAGAGATCGGGCACTTGGCACCGTTGAGTTTGTCCTTGGGTTTGTCTTCAGCGGTCAATCGCGGCAAAACCAACGCGGCCGTAACCGCGAGAACCAGAAGCGTGGCTTTCGTCTTCATGTCAGCATTCCTTGGGGAGGTCGGACAAGATGGATGTCTTCCGCGCCATTTGCGGAGACCAACAACGGCGGCAACGTATCACCGCCCGTTGATCCTGTCTGCGCCCAAGTCAGATTTTCTGGCGGGCCGAGATTCGTAGCCAATCTCGCCAGAGATTGGGCGAGTTGCCAAGCAACAGCAGCATCCCAAGCTCTGGCGAGCTTGGCTACGAAACCAGGAAGCATCGAGGTTACAGGAAGTTCTTCATCATCATCACGGCGGCGGGGCCGACCAGGACCACGAAAATGCCGGGAAAGATGAAGAGTACCAGCGGAAAAAGCATTTGCACCGCGGTCTTTTGAGCACGTTCTTCCGCGTATTGTCGCCGCTTCAACCGCATCGTGTCGGACTGCTGACGGAGAGCCGGGCCGATCGACGAGCCGAAGCGTTCGGCGTTGATCAATGTCGCCACCAAGCCCCGCATGTCGTCCACGCCACAGCGCATGCCCATTTCGCGCAGGCAATCGCGGCGGACCTTGCCCATCTGAAGCTGCATGTTGCAGCGGTCGAATTCCTCACAAATCTCTTTGCCACCCTCTCTCAGCTCTTCCGAGACTCGCCGCATTCCGGAATCCAGACCCAGCCCCGCTTCAATGCAGACGACCAGCAGGTCGAGCGCGTCGGGAAGTTGCAGAAAGATTTTTTCCTTCCGGCCCGCGGCCATGATCCGCAGCACGATTTCCGGAATGTAAATGCCCGCACCCGCGCCGACGATCAGCGCCGTCAGGCTGTTGAGCTGGAGACCGTACATCCCCACGCCGACGCCACCGCCGATCATCACGCCGAGACCCAGTCCGATCACCTTAATCGTCAGAAACAGCGACGCGGCGTTCGGGTTGTTAAAGCCCGCGCTGGCTAATCGCAGCTTCAGTTGATTGCGTTCGTCGGCGTTGGTGGGAGCCATCGCCTGCGAGAGCGACGGTGCCGCCTTTTCCAGCGCGGCGGTCATCCCGCCCTTTTCTTTGCCCAGCCGTTCCTTGTCGCGCAGCGTCGGGTCGCGCAGTTCATCCAACCGCTCCACCGCCCGCGACTTCTGAGTATTCATGACCGACATCAGCCCCAACACCACACAGGTGACGCAGCCGAAGATCGCCCAGGGAAGAATCTGCATGATGTCCATGATGGGTCTCCGCGAAATCTCTAATCTCAAACGTTGATGTCAGGAACGGGGTCGGGAGTCTTTTTCATGCCGCACAACACGAGTCAATTCATCGAACTACTCTCGACTGCGGCATATCTCGACTTGCGGCATGAAAAGGACTCCCGACCCCATCGCGATCCCAAATCTCACACCTTGATGTTCACAATCTTCTTGATGACGAGTGCGCCGATGAGCTGCATGAAGATCGCCGCGCCGACCATCTTGCGGCCCTCTTCGGTCGTGAACAGCAGCATGACGTACTCCGGATTCAACGAGTACACGGCGACGAACAAGCCCAGCGGCAAGGCCATCAGGACGATGCCGCTCAAGCGGCCTTCCGCCGTCAGAGCCGCGACCGTGCCCAGAATTTTGAATCGCTCGCGAATGACGTACGCAATTTTGTCGAGGATTTCCGCCAAGTCGCCGCCCGACTGCTTTTGAATCGCGACCGCAGTCACGAAGAATTTCAGATCCAGGTTCGGCATCCGCCGCAGCATGCTGCGCAATGCTCTTTCGACCGGCACACCCAGGTTTTGTTCCTCATAGGCCATGCTGAACTCGGTCGAGATTGGAGTCGGCATTTCCTCAACGATCACGTTCATCGCCGACTGCAAGCTGTGCCCCGACCGCAACGCGCGAGCAATCAACGCCATCGCGTCGGGAAGTTGCGCCATGAACTTCTTGAAGCGAGCCGCACGTTTCCACCACGCCCACACCAGCGGCAAGCATCCGGCCGTCAAACCGAAAACGGGATACAACGGCGCGGGCAATCGAGCCGCCCAACCCATGAGCGCACCGGCTCCCATGCACGCCAGAATCAAACACAGAAACTTGTCCGCCGAAATATTGCAGTCACCTTGTTCCAGGTACGTCCCCAGTCCGGTGAACTTGCGACCGATCTTTCCGACCAAGCTGGTCGCGCTGGAGGCGGTCTCTTTCAGCAGATCGCCCCCTCTGATCAGCGTCTCGCCGTCCGCATCATCGCGATTGCGACCGGTGAGCACTTCCAAACGCTCTTCTTCCGAGGTCTTGCCCAAGTCACGGGTGACGAAATACAGCCCCGCCACCAACGTCGCCACAAAGACGAAGGCCGCGATCGAGATCAACAACACCGACATGATTCCAACTCCTCGCTCTGAGACTCTGACTTACTTCCCGCCCAGTTTGCGTTGTGCGAACAAGTTCGCTGGCAGACGAATGCCGGATTGCTCCAGCCGTGTCATGAACGACGGCCGCACGCCCGTCGCCTCGAAGTGACCGAATGCCTTCCCTTCCTCGGTGATGCCGTCCTGCACGAACTTGAAAATCTCCTGCATGATGATCGCGTCTTGTTCCATGCCGCAGACTTCAGTGATCGACGTGATGCGGCGCGGTCCCCCTTGCAGACGATTCACCTGAATGATCATGTTGACCGCCGCCGCGAACTGATAACGCAAGGCTTTGATCGGCAGGTCAACACCACCCATCGCGATCATGGTTTCCAGGCGGCTGACAGCATCGCGCGGCGTATTGGCGTGGATCGTCGTCATCGAGCCTTCGTGGCCGGTGTTCATGGCTTGCAGCATGTCGAGCGATTCCGGGCCGCGGCATTCCCCGATGATGATGCGGTCCGGCCGCATACGCAGAGCGTTTTTCACCAGGTCGGTCGCGGAGACTCGGCCTTTGCCTTCGATATTGGCCGGGCGAGTTTCCAGACGCAGCACGTGATCCTGCTGCATCTGCAATTCGGCGGCATCTTCAATCGTGATGATGCGCTGGTCAGCCCCGATGAAGCTCGACAGCGTATTGAGCAACGTCGTTTTTCCTGAGCCGGTGCCGCCGCTGATGATGACGTTCAACCGAGCTTTGATCGCCCCCTCCAGGAGCATGACCATTTCCGGCGTGAACGCACCGAACCGCAGCAGGTCTTCGAGCGTCAGCGGCTTCGACCCGAAACGGCGAATCGTCAGCGAAGGTCCGTCGATCGCCAGCGGCGGAATGATCGCGTTCAAACGCGAACCATCCGGCAGGCGAGCGTCCACCATCGGCGACGTTTCATCCACACGACGGCCGACCTTCGACACGATGCGGTCGATGATCTGCAACAGGTGCTCGTTGTTGCGGAACGTCACCTTGTGCCGCTGAATGCGCCCGTCCTTTTCGACAAACACGTTCTTCGGCCCGTTGATCATGATGTCCGCAATCCCTGGCTCCTTGAGCAGGATTTCCAGCGGACCAAAACCGAACGTCTCGTCGAGCACTTCTTCGATCAACCGTTCGCGCTCGGCTCGGTTCAGTAGCGGGTTTTCGGTGTCGCAGAGATGCTCGACGACCAGCCGAATCTCGCGGCGCAGCGTGTCCCCTTGCAGATCGCCCAGGCGTGTCAGGTCGAGCTTCTCGACCAGCTTGCCGTGAATCGTCTTCCGGAGTTCTTCAAAATCTTGCGCGGGCGCGTCGATTCCTCGACCACCGCGCGTTTGTGCAAAACTGGGAGCCGCCATGAATCACTCCAACTTTCAACGTCGCCATCACACTCCTGCGTGATGACCGATTGCGTCACGAGACTTCCATGAACTGACGCACCGAACCGTCGTGATACGTGCGGCTCATCACGCAGGAGCATGACGACGACGTACACGGCGCGCCTCGGCGGCGTCCGGGTCTCAGAACCTCACCCGAAACGTAGCTCAACTTTTCCGATGAGGCGGATTGGCAATGCAGATTCGTTGAGAAAAAGCGACATCGACGGGTCTCGGCCGCCACACGCTTGAGACACTTGGAACGAATCAGCCGGAACGCGCTAGCGTCCGGTTCTCGAAATTGTTGGGGAACCGGACGCTAGCGCGTTCCGGCTAATCGGCCAAAGTTCTTGCGTCGGCACAAAGTTCGCCTCAGAGTGTCGCCATGCCCGACGTCATCGTCCTCGACCAGCTTGTCGTTCGCTTCGGCCGCTTCCTCGCCGTGGACCGGTTGAGCCTGTCGGTCCGAGAAGGCGAGTTATTCGGATTCCTCGGCCCCAACGGAGCCGGCAAGACCACGACCATCCGCGTGCTGATCGGCGGCCGCGCTCCGTCCAGTGGTCGCGTCGAAGTCGCGGGACTGCGGATGCCTCAACAGTTCGACCGTATCAAGCCACTGTTCGGCTACGTCCCCGATACCGAGAACCACATCGAAGAATTCTCCGGCCGCGAGAACCTCGAACTCTTCGCCCGGCTGTACGACATCCCGCTCTCCGAAGTCGGCCGCGTGCTGGCGAAACTGGAACTCTCCGAAGCCGCGGACCTCCCCGTCCGCGCCTACTCAAAAGGGATGCGTCGCAAGCTGCTGATCGCGCGAGAGATTCTGCATCGGCCGCGCATCCTGTACCTCGACGAACCAACCGCGAACCTCGACGCCCACTCGACCGACCTGGTCCGCCGCATGTTGCGCGAGCTGGTCGCCAATGGCACGACCGTCTTCATCACGACGCACGACATGCAGGAGGTCGAACAAATCTGCGACCGCGTGGCGATCCTCTGCCGCGGCCGGCTGGTCGAGTGCGACACTCCCACCAACTTCGTCACTCGACACGCCGAGCGCAAAGTCGCCGTGCAGTACGAGCGATCCGGAGAAGTCCTGCGCGAACGGCTCGACCTGGATACCGAACCGGAACGCGAACGGCTCGCACATATCGTCCGCCACGAGTCCTGCGTCCGCCTGCACTCGCAAGAGTTTCAATTCGAAGACGTGTTCCTCAAGCTGACCGGGCAGGCTTACACATGATCCCAAGACCAAGAATGCTGGCGATCCTGATCGGCCGCGAAGTTCGACGGCTGCGCAAGAACCCGTCGGCGCTGTTGCTGCTGGGAATGCTGACCGCGATCGCGATTCTGTTGTCGATGAGCCGTCCAGGACCGAAGCCGCAAACGACCTGCTGGGTCGTCTATGAAGAAGCCTCGCCGTGGACCGAACTTCTCAAGAAACGAGCCGCCAGCAACCACCGCATCCGCGTCGTCCCGATGACCGAAGTGAAATCGCTGAGCGATCGGCGCATCTATCCGCCCCACGACTGCGCGATCGAAATCGTGGGGCACGTTTCCAACGTGCCCGTCCCCCCAGAACCGGATCATCACGGACACGTTGAAAACGTGACCCACGACCAGAAGATCACCCTCCGCTTCCTATATCCCGGCAACGACCCCAACGTGCTTGCTCCGTACTTGCAGTGGTTCTGGCCGGCAACCACCGAACACTTCGGTTCGACAGCCCCATTCGCCATGACGACATCACCAATTACCGGAGCCTCACGCGCCGCCGTCATGGAACGGTTGAAGCAAAGCTCGATCACCGAACTGATGACCGAGGAACTCGTCGCGACAATCCTGCTGATCATCGTCCTGTTCGTGACCTGCTGCCATTTGCAGGTGTCGTTCGTCAGCCAAGACCGCGAACGCGGAACGCTGGCCGCGCTGGCCCTGACTCCCGCCTCGACCTCAGAACTTCTGCTGTCTCGCTACATCTTCCATCTGGCTCTGGGCTGGACCGCCTGCGCGGCGATCGTCGGCATTCTGCGTCCCACCGCGTTCCTGCATCCAACACTCTGGGTGACGCTCGCTCTGGCGAGCATCGGCCTCGTCAGTGTGGGAACCGTGATGGCCTCTCTGGCTCGCACGCAGAGCGCGGCCGGAGTCCTCTCGCTGTGCTACATGCTCTTCGGCGGAGTCATCTTTTATCTGGCCACGAAGTTCTCAGCCTTCGGCTCCATCAAGGATGCGTCGTTCGAAAGCTACAGCCTGCCCCTGCTGTTCCTGAGCTTGAAACAAAACGTGCCACTGGAGAAAGCTCCCGGTCTGACCAATCTCGCAGCGTTAGTCGGAGCGTGGACCGTCGCGGCGAGTTGGATCTTTCGTCAGCGCGGCTGGCGGTGATCGCGAAGGGGTCGGGAGTCTTTTTCAGGCCGCCGTCGAGAGTGTCCGATTGTTGAACTCGCATTCGGCGGCCTGAAAAAGACTCCCGACCCCGTTCCCCGCTACTTCGGATCAGCCGACCCACGTGCGACACGCATCAAGTCGTCACCCACGATCGACGGGCACCAATACTTCTCGATGTGCTCGACAACCAATTCCGTCCCGCGCGTGTGGCTGACATACGGCTTCTCGCGCGGGTCGTACATCGCATCGGTCAGATCGCGAGCCAGCACAACATTGAACCCCTGCTTGACCATCTGCCGAATCCCAAACGGCCGGCCGAGCACGCACATGTTGGTATGCACGCCCATCAGCACGATGTTCTTCAGCCCCTCTTGCTTGAGATAGCTGTAGATTTCCTCGCCGTTATCGCTGACTCCGTCCCAGCCGTTGATCGTTAGCCCGGTATGCTGCCGGCTGAACTTCTGCACGACCGCGCCGACCACCGCATCATCACACGCCTGCTTCGACACATCGACCGGCAATTCCGGTTCGCGCTTCGGATCGACATGACACCACGCTTCCAGCGGCAACTCCGGCTTAACCTTCTTCGCCTGCTGCATCCGCTTCCGTTGCGGCATGTCGGCGTAGTGGTACGTCACGCCGCTGGGAGCATGAATGACCGTCGCCCCATGATTCCTCGCCGCCGTCAGCACGGCATTCATGCGCGGCACCATGTCGGCAACTCGCTCGGAGGCCGACACGCAATAGTGCCCGTCCCACATGTCGCAAACGATGATCGCCGTCTCCGAGGCATTCCACACAGCCTCCTTGCCTCCTTCTTTCCACACACCACTGTCTTTGGCCGTCTCCGTCCGAGTCCGCTGGTGCAGCACAAACTGCCCCGGAGTCTTCGGTTTGTTCGCAATGAGTTCCAGTGCGGCTTCAGACTTCGGATCGGCCGACAGCAGCGACGAACACATCGTCGCCAACCCCAGAGCCAACACGGCAATCAGTCTCATCATTCGATGACCATTCATGTCGAACACTCCTCGTGCCAGAGATCCATCGCGACCAAACCACTCCGGCAGAGTAATTGGTTCGCACTGCCGTTCCAAGTTGGCCCGCTACGGTCGGTGGCGATTCTCGACGGTGTGGACCCATTGCGCATACTTCGCCAAATCGCGTCTTGCGACGCACGATTTGGCGGAGTATGTTTCACGCATACTTCGCCAACTCGCACCACGAACACCACGATTTGGCGAAGTATAAAACGGAGACCTGGACCATGTCGGAACTGATCGGACGCGAGGCGGAGCAAGACATCCTGCGGAGAGTCCAGCAATCTCGGCAGGCGGAGTTGATCGGCCTCTACGGAAGGCGGCGCGTCGGCAAGACGTTTCTGGTGCGGCAGTTCTTCGGCGAACAGTTGTGCTTGGATTACACCGGAGCCTGCGATGCCACGGTCTCAGAACAGCTCGCCAACTTTGGAAAGGCCCTGCGCGGCGCGAAGAACAACCGCATCCGGGACACCACGCCAGAAAGCTGGCCGGAGGCGTTCGGGCAGCTTCAGGAGTATCTCGATTCGCTGCCGCGTACCAAGAAGTGGGCCGTGTTTCTGGATGAACTGCCGTGGCTGGCAACCCAGAAATCGGGATTCCTGCCGGCGCTCGATCACTTTTGGAACTCGTGGGCCGTCAAGCAACCACACTTGGCGGTTGTCGTCTGCGGTTCGGCGGCCTCGTGGATGATTCGCCATGTCGTGCATCATCGCGGCGGCTTACACAACCGGCTCACGAAACGCATTCGGCTGGAACCATTCACGCTCGGCGAGACGCTGGCGTTTCTGAAGAGCCGCGGCATTGATCTGGGACAGCGGCAAACGCTCGAACTGTATCTCGCGATGGGAGGCGTGCCGCATTACTTGAAGGAAGTCGAGCCGGGTCGTTCGGCGACTCAGAACATCGACAGGATCTGCTTCTCGCCCAGCGGCCTGCTGTGGGACGAGTTCGATCAGTTGTACGCCTCGCTGTTCGATCATGCCGATCGGCACATCAACGTCGTGCGGCAGTTGGCGACGACATGGCGAGGGATGACTCGCAGCGAAGTGCTGCTGGCGGCCGATGTCGGCAGTGGCGGTGGCGTGTCGGACTTGCTGGACGAACTCGTCGAGTCGGGATTCGTGATGCGGTCGATCCCCTTCGGCAAGAGCAAGAAGGACACGCTCTTTCGTTTGGTCGACGAGTACTCGTCGTTCTACCTCAACTGGATCGAGAAGCATCGTTCACGCGGGCCAGACGTGTGGATGAAGAAGCAAACGTCACCGGCCTATCGCACCTGGGCCGGCTACGCCTTCGAGGGTGTCTGCCTGAAACACCTCAAGCAACTCAAGCGAGCGCTCGGCATCGCCGGTGTCGAGACCACCGAAGCGTCATGGCTGCATCGCCCCGGAGCCACCGCCGCCGTCCTGAAACGCAAAGCCGCCGCTGCGAAACGAGCCGCCGCGCGCAAGCCGCTCACCCAACGAGCCGTGAAGCTGGCCGCGCCGCAGCCGGTCGACGAAGGCGCTCAGATTGATCTGTTGATCGACCGCAAGGACCAGTGCATCAACCTCTGCGAGATGAAACTCTGCGAGAGCGAGTTCGTCATCGACAAAGCTTACGCCGCCGATCTCCGCCGCAAACGCGAAGTCTTCCGCCAAGTCACCGGCACTCGCAAAGCCATCTTCATGACGCTCGTGACTCCGTTCGGAGTCAAACCCAACGAGTACAGCCACGAACTCATTGCCAACACGATTACGCTCGAACCACTCTTCAAACCGCTCGGAACGATCACCACGTTCGCAGATCGCTGATTTTATACTCCGCCAAATCTCACTTATCGAACCACGATTTGGCGAAGTATGCGCAGCACTCAAACTCAACTTGCTCAGATCAACTCGCGAATCGGGGTGCCGCGTGTCAGCGGGATTGGCCGCCCCTGTGGGTCGAGGAATTCTTGGGTGTGGTCGATGCCGAGGTGTTTGTAGATCGTGGCGAGGATGTCGTGCGGGTCGTGTTGCAGATCGACGGGGTGCTCGCCGAAGCGATTCGTCTGGCCGAGGACTTGGCCCATCGGCATGTTGCCGCCGCTGACGAGGATCGACATGGCTCCGGGGTAGTGGTCGCGGCCGATGCGGCCGTCTTTGAATTCGAGTCGCGGCGTGCGACCGAACTCGCCAGTGACGATCAGCAGCACTTTCTTGTCGAGGCCGCGAGCAAACAAATCTTCGATCAGCGTCGTGACGACGTGATCGTAGCGCGGCGTGCGAGCGACCATCGCAGTCGGCATGTCCCAGTTGACGGCGTGGTCGTCCCAGTCATGAGCCTTCGAGTTCGGGCCGCTGCCGGGGACTCGGATCGAGACGAAGCTGACTCCCGATTCGACCAACCGCCGAGCCAGCAACACTTCGCGGCCGAAGTAATCGTCGCCGTATTTGTCGCGAAGCTTCGGGTCTTCTTGCGAGATGTCGAACGCCTTCTGAGCCTTGCCGGTCGTGAGGATGTCGATGGCTCGGCGATTGAAAGCGTCGAGCGCGTCCATCGAGCCACCTTGATCGAGTCCGCGGCGCAGCGAATCAAAACTCTCTTGCAACCGGACACGGTCACCGAGGTGACTGGGGTTGATGCGGAGGCTGGCGTCCTGCAATGAGAAATTGCAGATCGGCAAACGGTACTGCGAACTCCAATACCCCTGAGCGATGCCGGGGCTGTAATCCGGACCGTTGACGCACACGCCGTTGATGGCAACCGCCGCCGGCAGGCCGCGATGCTTGTTCTCCAGCACGCGATTCACGACCGGGCCGACCATCGGATAATGCGACTCGCTGGTGCCGGTCTTCATCTGACCGTAGCCGCTGAGGAACCGCGCGTGTCCCTCGAAGTGATTCGCCTGATCGTGGCTGACCGAGCGAATGATCGTGTACTTGTCGGCGATCTGAGCGTGCTTCGGCAGCAGTTCGCAGACATCGAGACCGGGGACGTTGGTGGGGATCGGTGAGAACGGCCCGCGAATATCCGTCGGGGCGTTCGGCTTCATGTCATACGTTTCCAAATGACTAGTGCCGCGTCACGACTAAAACTTCGGGTTGGAGTTTATCGAGAATTCGACGACTCTGCGTGTACCACAAGGAGGTGGTCTATGCACAAGAAATATGTAGTTCGATTGACGGACGAGGAACGGGGAGAGCTTCAGCTTGTGATCA
>CAMDPX010000086.1 GCA_945905295.1 Planctomyces sp. SH-PL62
CGTCAGCCCCCCGGTGGATTCACGGCAGAACCGGGGGGCTGACGCCGCCCCGCTCGCCTGTCACTTTCTTGGCCGCGTTGATTTTCTGCCGCAGCCGCTCGACAGTGTTGTTTCACAGCGACACAACGCGGTGTGACTTGGAAACGCGAAGGGGTCGGGAGTCTTTTTCTCGTGCCCTGTCAAAAGTCCTACCTGACTCGACCGATTTCGGGGCACGAGAAAAAGACTCCCGACCCCGTGACACGCGAGAACGCTCATGCCGACGATCGCCATTCGCCCCGCCACTCCCGCTGACGAAGAGATCGTCGTCGAGTTCAACTGCCGCTTGGCCGAGGAATCCGAAAACAAAATGCTCGACCGGCCAACCGTGCAACTCGGAGTCCGAGCGATCCTCGGCAATCCACAGCACGGCCGCTACTTCGTGGCGAGCATCGACGACCAGATCGTCGGCCAGATGATGCATACCTGGGAATGGAGCGACTGGCGCAACGGCGAGATCTGGTGGCTGCAAAGCGTCTACGTCCACCCCGACTTCCGACGGCAGGGCGTCTTCCGCTCGTTGATCCAACACCTGCAAGCTGAAGCTGCCGAATCTCCCAACGTCGTCGGCCTGCGGCTGTACGTCGAAGAACACAACACCTCCGCGCAAGCGACGTATGAGCGGCTCGGCTTAAAGATCGCGGGCTATGTCGTGATGGAAGCACTCAGGACCAACTACTGACCCACACCCCACCGGCCTTGTGCCGGTGGCTCGCGGGCTTTTGCACTACGGTGCATTGAATCGTTATTGCGTAGTGCAAAAGCCCGCGAGCCACTGGGGCAAGCCCAGTGGGGTGAAGACAAAGGAGATCCCCATGTCATCCCCCAACGAACAACGACTCTGGGTCCACAAGCACACGCGCCGCGAATTTCGCGAGCGGATGCAGGCTGGCGAAGTGAAGGCGTGCATCATTCCAGTCGCGGCGACCGAGCAGCATCTCGAACATCTCGCGATGGAACACGACTGGCGAAGCGTCTGTCATGTCTCGCAATTGATCGCGGATAAGCTCGCCCCGCAGGTCGTGATCGCGCCGGCCATGAATATCGGCATCAGCGAACATCACATGCGGCACATTGGCACGCTGACGGCTCTACCCGGCGGTTGGCTGAGCGTGTTGTTCGACACGATCCGCTCGATGCACAGTGCCGGGTTTCGGAATATCCTGGTGCTTAATGGGCATGGCGGAAACGTTGCGCCGTGCAACGGCATGTGGGGACAGTTCCTGCAACGGTTCGAGTGCAACGTTCAGTTTCATTCGTACTGGGACTTCTTGTCGAAGGAGATCGCCGAACGGCATCTCAAGACGAAACGCTTTCCCGGCCATGCTCAAGAATTCGAAACTGCGTTCGCACTGGCGGCGTTTCCCGAAAACGTGCGTCACGAGGCGATGCTCGACCAAGCGGACAAAGAACCGCTCGAAGCGACTGCCGAGACCGGACGCATCTTGATTGACGCCATCGTCGATGCGGTCTCGAAACACTTGGAAGACATGATCGACGGCCGCAATGTGATCGCGATTCCGCCGTTTCATCCGTGATCCGCGCGAAGGGGTCGGGAGTCTTTTTCAGGCCGCCTCGACGCTTTCTCTTTTCAACGCGACCTGCAGGCGGCCTGAAAAAGACTCCCGACCCCGTGGCTCCAACATGACATCGCCCATGCCCGCTGACACACGCCGCGAAATCAATCCCGCCCACGAGGAACCGTCGTCGCTCTCGTGCGACACGTCGCACTTACCGCCGTTACCGTGCGGTTGGACCGTGCGCGAATACGTGTTCGACGACCACACGCTGCAACTCACGGTGCCGGATCGCCCGGACGCACTGCTGGATGGCCCAGAGGTCGTGGCTGCCAGCAACCGCGACGACTACATGCCGTACTGGGCGTATCTTTGGCCGGCGGCGATTTACATGTCGCAGGCCGTGTTGAAGGGAGATTGGCCGGAGGGGACTCGCGTGCTGGAACTCGGCTGCGGAGTCGGACTCGTTGGCGTCGCGGCTCGTGCAAAAGGGTGTCGAGTCACGATGACCGACTACGAAGAGACGGCGGTCGTGGTCGCTCAGCACAACGCGCGACTGAATGGATTCGACGATGTCGAGACCCGTGAACTCGACTGGCGCTCTCCGCCAAGCACGACGTACCCGGTGATCCTCGGCTGCGATCTGCTCTACGAGCAACGCAATCTGGTTCCGATCCTCGACCTCTTGGAGATCATGCTGGAACCGGGCGGCCTCTGCTGGCTTGCCGACGGCGGCCGAAACGCCGCCCATCCGTTTTGGTATCTCGCACGCGAACGAGGCTATGCCGTGACGATGCGCGATCACGAAGGTCACGAGCTCATGACACCGGGGCTGCACTACCAGCTTTTTGAACTGCGGCGACCGGCCCGCACTTAACCCGTTCCTCCAGCCAGTCCGCCACGCGGTTCATCACGTCGAGCCAATCCGGTTCGTTGTGCAACTCGTGGTAATGCTCGGGGAACCATTTCAACTCTTTGTCGGTACTTGGCACTTTCTCCAGCCACGGCCGAGCGACCTGCGGATCGACGATGCGGTCGGCTCCGCCTTGCGCGACCAGGACCGGCATGTTCAATGAACCGACTTCCTCCCAGACGTCGTTCAAGGCGGCTTTCATCTGAAAGAACCAGCCGCAGGTCACGCTGCGATGAATCAGCGGGTCCGCTTGGCGCGCCATCAGAGCCACTTCGTCGCGGGTGGTGTCCTTGGATTCGACACGGGTTTCGAAACGCACCGATGGAACCAGAAACGAAACCAGCTTTCCCCACGCAACGACGAGCGGATTGACATGCACCTTCAGTCGCAGGAGCGGAGCCATCAACACCAGCGCGGAGACCTTCTTTGGCCGAGTCTCCGCGAAGCGAGCCGAGATCAGGCTGCCGAAGCTGTGCCCCAGCAACACCGTGCGAGCTGGGTCCAATTTGTGATACTGCCAGACAGCGTCGAGGTCGCGAAGGTAATCCTCAAACCGGCGCACGTGCATCGGGTTGCCGCCGGAATGCCCATGCCCGCGATTGTCGCCAACGATGACCGTCCAGCCGCGATCAGCAAACAGCCGAGCCACATGGTCGTAGCGCCGGCCATGCTCGCTGGCACCGTGAACGATTACCAACGAGCGGCCGTCGGCACACGGATCGAGCGGCTCGAAGCGCCGCGAGATCAACTCGATGCCGTCATGGGCTTGGATCACATGTTCGACAGGTGGCATGGTTGACGCTCCCGTAGGTCGGCCTTTTCAGGCCGACATGATCGGCGACACGCGTCCGAGTCGGGCTGGAAAGCCCGACCTACTTTTCGGCGAGGCAGCGTTCTACCGCTTGTCGCAGATCGTTCCCTTTCAGATCGACTTGAGCGATCCGACCATCTCGTCCCACCAAGAACAGCGACGGGATCGTGCGGACGCGATACTTCTCTCTGGCTTGTCGAACTTGTTCGGCCTCGCAGACTAATCTCCACGGCAGCTTGGCCCGTGCTTGAAACGCTTCGACGATCTCCGGCGAATCGTCCAGGCTGATCCCGAGGACTTCAAATCCCTCTTCGTGTTTGTCGGCATACAACTGCTTCAACTTCGGAAACTCTGCCAGACATGGCGGACAATTCGTCGCCCAGAAGTCGATCAGGAGCACTTTCCCTTTCATGGCCGCAATGCTGGCCGGCTGACCGCCGAGATCCGTCAGGCTGAGTTCGGTCGCATCGGTGCCGACCAACTCCAGCTTCCGCAGTCGATTCATGCAAAACTCACCGACCTGCGCGTTCAATCCAAAACGATTCGAGAGCGTTTCATAGATGCTCCGGGCCGTCGCGTGATTGTTCGCCAAGCCTGCCTGTCCGACGAGTTCCACGGCGAGATCCAAATGCTCGTTTCCCGCTCCCAGCCGAGCGAATTGCAACGAATCTTGAAACGCGGTGGCCGCCTCTTTGAGTTTTCCTGACTTCGCCAAGCCGACGCACAGCACCGTCTTGGCACCGGTCTTCACAGTCGAAGAGGCGGTTTTGCTTTGCAGGCATCGTTCCGCCAGCGGCAGCGCGTCGGCTTCCAGCCCGAATCGCCGAGCCGTGTCGAAGCTCCAGCCGAACGCATCGTCCAGGTCGCTGGCATCGGGATTCTGCTCGGCGTAGCTGGAGGCGTCGCGCAGCAGGTCTTTTTGCCGAGCGATGATGACATCCTGGAAAGTCTTCTTGCCCTGCGGACTCGAATCTTCCGACTGCACCTGGACACCCACGAAAACCGACACGAGCAATGCCAGGAAAGCGACCAACGATCGGGGAATTCGGTAAAGCAGCGACATACGATTCTCCTCAAGTGTTTCCATGATTTTGTGATCCATGATTTTGCCAACCTCTGTCTTTAGATAGCGAATGCCCCGCCCCGAAACCACCGTCGGACGTGGCATAATCGGATCCCGCTTGCGTCCGCAACTTCTGAATCAGGCGGTTTTTTGGCCGTTGCTCAGGTTCTGTCGAATGTTTACCTTTGCCCGCCGGTTTAGTCCGTCGGATCGCAGTCCTTAATGAGCGGTCCGGTCCAGCAGTTTCGAGTCGAAGGAGTCCTGCCGTGTCTCAAGCCAATCTGCCTCAGCCATCCGGTGACGAACCTCCCCGTAAGTTCTCGCTCAAAGAGGTTCCGGCGTGGGGAGTGAGTCTGGGTTTGCACTCGTTGATCTTCCTCTTTTTCGGCCTCTACACGTTCCCGATCGTGCGCGAGACCTTCGCCGAACTGGTCGTGAGCGAAGTCGAAGAACTTCAGGAACCGGAATTCAAGTTCGATGTCGCCGCGACGGACCAAGTCGGCAACGGCGGCACGGGCGACACGCTCAGCCCGTCACTCGCCGCGGCAGGAGCGGTCAGTGCCTCGCCGCAGATGGAAACGTCCAAGCGGCTGCAAGAAGAATTGGTGAAGGTCAATCTCACGCCGACGGCCACAATCGGCGATGTTGCGACCGACTCGCTGGGTAAGACCGTGGAGGTGCGTGGCGGTACGGACAACCTTTCGGGTGAGTTCGGCGGAAAAGGGACCGGCGGCGGATCGGGGGGCACGGCCGGGACCATCGACCGACTGACGTTTGAGATCATGGCCTCGCTCAAGGAAAAGAAGACGCTGGTCGTCTGGCTGTTCGATGAATCCACCTCGATGAAGGTTCGTCGCGAAGCCGTGGCCGAACGCTTTGAGAACATCTACAAGCAGCTCGGCTTAATGGACGTCGAGACCAAGAACGGCATTCTCAAGTCAGCGATCGTGAGCTTCGGCAAGGATTTCCATTTCATCTCGAAAGATGCGACCGACGACATTCCGCAACTCGTAAAGCTCGTCAAAGAGAACATTCCGAACGACGAGAGCGGCAAAGAAAACGTCTTCACCGCTGTCGAAAAGACTGTGGCGAAGTACCGTGATTACCGCAGCCGCGAACATCGCAACTGCCTGCTGGTGATCGTCACCGACGAACGCGGCGACGACTTTGGCGTCAATGGCGAAAAGCTCGATCAAGTCATTCAGGCGACGTCGGCCGCTGGCTTCAAAGTGTTCTGCGTGGGCAACGCCGCCCCGTTTGGGCAAGAGAAGGGCTACGTGCGTTGGACCTATGACGATGGCGATTCCGAAGAGCTGCCGGTCGATCAAGGCCCGGAGACCGTCGCGCCCGAACATGTCAATCTGCCGTTCTGGGGCGTGGCCGGCGGCGATCTGGTCCGCATGACGGCTGGCCTCGGCCCGTATGCTCTCACGCGACTCTGTGCCGAAACTCAGGGGGTGTATCTCATCGTCGAAGACACCAGCCGCGGCGTTCGCTTTGATCCCGCCGTCATGCGGAACTATCTGCCCGATTACCGGCCGATCAAGTTCTACACGAAAGACCTGCAAGCGAATCGCGCCAAGACCGTGCTGGTTGATGCCGCTCGCAAGACATTGGGTGAGCGTACGCCGACGCCCGAAGTGATCTTCCGAGCTGACACCGACGCGGCTCTGCGAACGGAGCTCAACGACGCTCAAAAGCCGCTCGCCGTGTTGGACTACAAGCTCAATGAAATCGTGACGCTGCTCGAACAAGGTGAGAAAGACCGCGCGAAGATCAAAGAGCCACGCTGGCAAGCCGCCTACGACACGGCTTACGGCCGAGCCATCGCCATGCGCGTTCGCTCGTTCGGCTACAACATGACGCTCGCCCAGATGAAGGCGAATCCCAAGACCTTCGACAAGAAGGGAGACAACACTTGGGAGTTGGTCGCCTCCGACGAAATCACATCAGGTGTGCAAGTCAAGAAGATGGCCGCGAAGGCGCAGGAGTATCTGGAACGAGTCGTGAATCAGCACCAAGGGACTCCGTGGGCGAAGCTCGCCGAACGAGAACTCAGCAAGCCGATGGGCTGGTCCTGGAAGCCGATCAGCAAGGATTACGCCGCCATCGAACGTGCGATGGCTCAAGCAAAACGCGGACCGGTCTTCGCCGATGAGAACGAGAAAAAGAAGGCCGAAGAGAAGAAGAAAAAGATGGCCGCACGAGCGAAGCCAAATCTGTAGCCGCTCGTTTCAATGTTCGCCCGACGCGCCAGCGAGGGGTTGTGGAGTCGGTACTCCAATCACTCGCTGGCGCGTTGTGCTTTTAAGGAACTACGGCAGGCCGTTCCATTTTCTCAGCACCCATTCGGCCGTCAGTAATCCGCACAGCAGTGCGAGCAGCAGCCAGTGGTCCCAGAGCGTGTACTCGTGCGTCTCGCGGATCGAAAGGTCTTCCGGTTGAATTAGCTTGGGAAGTTCCCCCAGTTGATGTGGCATCAGAAACTTCCCGCGAGAGACCTGCGCGATTTGCTCCAGCAGTGAGCGCGTCGCGGTGACGTCTGCGAGTTCTTTCGTCAGCGGTCCGCGCACCAGAAAGTCCGCCGCGATTTCTTTGTCCGCGCCCCCTCCGAGCGGCGGGCCGTCGATCTTCAAGACCGCTCGGTATTCGCCCGCAGACGGCGCGAGCCAGCGGCCTTGATGCACGGCCGGCCGAGTTTGGTCCGGCGTGAGATCAACCGTCGCCAGCGGCTGATCGGGCTTCGCGTCGTGACGCGGGAAGATCAGCACCTTGCCTTTCACATCGGGGCGAAGTGCCAGAAGCGGTGATGTCCAGCGTGCTCGGAAGACGACATCTTGTCCGGCTGGCACGTCGGTCGATTCGAGGCCGAACTTCACGAACTCATTGCCGGCCGACGCCTTGTTCTGCGCGGCCGTCCGAGCGAGCTGTCCCCAGAAGCGATGATGATGCTGGTCGCCGACTCGATGCCGCCACCGCCAGGTGCTGTCGAAGCCCAGCCACACGACTTGGCCGAGCCCGTAATACTGCTCGACGATCAATGCTCGTGAGCGTTCCATTTCCGGCGGCAACGGCTGACCGTCATCGGCAGTCGCGAGCACGGTCGCTCCCGCTTTCACTTCGCCAATCATTGCCCACGGATGTCCGGGGAGTGACTTCCACGTCGAGCGGTTCGTCTCAGCATCCGCCGCGAGTTGCATTCCGCCAGCCCGTTCGCCGTCGGGAGTCAGCCGTAAATGAAAGCCGCGCAGATGCGGCGGCGTGTCGGGGGGATCGTTGGAATTCGCGGTGCGAACATTCGTCAGCGGCAGCAGTTTGTCGAGCGTTCGCGATTGATAACTCATCGGCAGGTGCCGCTTGCCGGCGACAAACACGACCGTGCCGCCGATGTCGGACACGAACTTCTCCAATTGCATGAGCAGCGGTTCCGGTAAGTGCTGCGGCGCGACGTCGCCGATCACGACTAAATCGAACTCGGCCAGCGGCGACTTTTCGATCGGTGTCTCCGGGCCGGGCCAATCGAGCCGGCGCGGGAAGAATGTTTCGGGCAACACGCCGAGATGCGGTTGCTCGAACAGCACTCGTTCGAGCCGGACACGTTCGTCGCGAGCATACGCGGCTTCGAGGAAGCGAAACTCCCAGCGGGCTTCTCCCTCGACCAACAGCACTTTGGCTTTGTCGTCCACGACGACCAGCGAGAAGTCCCGCGAGTTGTTGTCGTCTCGCGTCTCGCCTTTGAGCACATCGGTCCGCACCGTGAATCGCTGTCGGCCGATTTGGGTCGCGTCAATTGGGAACTCGACCGCGACGGTGGGGGGCAATCCGGACTCGGCTTTGGGGACGAAGACTGACTTCGTCTGCGCCGCGCCGCTTTCATTTTCCAGAACGATCGTGAGCGACTCACCTTCAAAGCCGGCCGCTTGCAGCGTGACTTTCGCGATGGGCGTATCGTTGAGATACACGACCGGCGGTACATCGAGCGTGTCGAGAATGATGTCTTTCGGCCGCCGCTCCGAACCGATGAGGACGGTATAGACCGCGACATCCAAGTCCCGCCATCGCCGCGCAATTGCCACGGGATCATTGCCCGAAGTCTCGCGACCATCCGACAGCACGATGAAGGCTTTGATCGGCGACTGCTCGGTCGCGGAGGTGGATGGTCCCAACGCGGAGGCGAGATTCGTGACCCCCTTGTCGAGAGCATCGGACGGCTTCTGCACCGCGTCGGCAAGTGTCTCCAGTTCAATCGGAACCGACTTGCCGCCGAAGAGGCGTAACTCGATGTTGAACGTCTTCTGCAATTCGCCGAGCCAGCCCTCCGGCTTGTCGCCGATCAACCTGCGCGCGATCTCCGCTCGCGAAATGTTGTCGAGCTTCTGAAACGATTCATTGGCCAATTCCTTGCGGCTCTTCGAGAGCGTCGCTCGCTGTTCGGCGTTCGCCCCTTCATTGTCGTTCACCCACTTCGGCTCGCGATCGGCTTCCAAGTCGGCGAGCACTCGCAGCCAACGATCGCGGTTCTGATCGTTGCCGATCATTCCCAATCCCATCGCGGTCCGCAGCTTCTCGGCTTTGGTGGCGATCCGATCCGAGGTGCTCATGCTCTCGGACAAATCGAGCGCGACGACAACTCGCCCCGTGCGCTCACGGTCGATGTTCCACGTCAGCACCGGCTGCAACAGCGCGAGCCAAATGACCGCGATCACCAACAGCCGCAGGATCAGCAATCCGTAACCGACGTGAGCCGGCACGAGCTTCCGCTCGTACTTTGACAACGTGATGACCAGTGCCGCCGCAGCCACCACCAAAATCAACACTGCCAGACTGGTCCAGGAGGCGTCCAGAGCTTGGAAGACCAGTCGTCGTTGCAGCATGGGCCACTCCTTCACTCAGCGAGGAGTGATGTCCCACACTCTCAGGACTTGTACCAGCCGATCTTCCAGCATCAGCCGAAACACCACGCCCGGCGGTGCCTCGAACATGACGCGGTCTCCGTCGTAACGATCCTCTCCCGCTCGATCTGGGTATGACCTCAGTACCTGCTCAATGTGATTCGCGGCAGAGGCAAATGTGGCACGATTCGAACTTCGTTCCCAAAGTCTGGCGAGTTGCGCCTCTGCTTCTGGTTGCCACACGACGGAAAACTTCATGATCGCGCTCTTAGATCGGCAAGGATTTCCGCGAGTGATCGACCACCTGGTTCGGCGGCGGCGCGGTCAAGCTCTTCCTTCGTGAAGGTCGGCTCGTAAGGTGGCGGCGGGGCGGGAAAGTACAGGCCGCACAGGCGGCCGGTTTCGTCGCGAACTTCCGTTTGGCCACGGACTCCATCGAACCACTTTACGGTCTGCTCATCGAGAACGATCGTGCTCATGATTGGCCTCAGACGTCGAGAAAAGGAATGCTCTCTATCAACACGGTCATCGTGCGCCTTCGATCGCATGCTGGCAAGTGGAATTTCTCACTGACCGAGGACGGGCAAGAGTGCCCGTCCTACGAGTTGCGAGGTTAATACTCTTTGCGTGCATTGAGGCCCGGCATCGGGACCGGGTACTTGCCGTTGGCGTCGGCCATCAGCGGCGAGGGGCCGTCGAGCGTCAGCTTGTCGGCGTTCGGGGCGAATTCATGCTCGCAGTTGAGCATGTCCTCGTAGGTCACGACTTGGCCGGTGTGGCAGGCCATGCGGCCCATCGCGGTAACGAGACTCGACTTCGCGCCGCGTTCGGACTCGTTGTACGGCTTGTCGGTGCGGATCGCCGTCATCAGGTCGTCCCATTCGAGTTGGTAGGGGTCCAGTTCCGGCTTGGCGCATTCCCAGATCAAGTCTTCCTTGGCCATGCGATGGCCCTTGTACATGCGGGCCTTCGACGGATGGTGTCCCGACTGCGAGACGACTGCCGATCCCTTTGTGCCATGCACGAAGGTCGCGAACTCTTGATGACAGCCGGGCATCGTGCGGCCAGCCATGAACATCTTCGTGCCGTCGGCAAACGTGTACTCGATGTTGTACGTGTCGAAGTTTTGATCGACTTGATCGCCGCGATAATGCCGGCCGCCGTGCCCCTTGGCATCGACCGGGAAGGCGTCTTTCATCCAGCAGCACTCGTCGATGTTGTGGATCAGGAAGTCGCTGAAGCCGCCGCCGCTCAGCCACAAGAAGCCGTGGAAGTTCTTGATTTGGTAAGCGAGTTCGCTCATCCCTTCAGGCTTCGGTCCGACCGAGGCCGATCCGGTGGGACCGGCGATGCGGTAGGCACGCAGCAGCGTCAGATCGCCGATCTCGCCGTCCTTGATCCGCTGTGCCAGTTCGCCGCGCGACTTGCAGTGGCGGCACATCAGGCCGACGCCAACCTTGAGATTCTTCTTCACCGATTCGGCCGAGAGTTCCAGCATCTTGCGGCTGGTTGGTCCGTCGGTGGTCGTTGGCTTCTCCATGAAGACGTTCAAACCCTTGGAAATCGCGTAGGTGAAATGCACCCAGCGAAACACGACCGGCGTCGTGAGGATCACCACATCGCCCGGCTTGAGCAGGTCCATCGCTTTCTTGTAGCCGTCGAAGCCGATGAATTTGTTTTCTTCGGGCACATCGACCTGGTCGGGAAATCGGTTTTTCGTATTCTGGTAGGCGGTGTTGAGCTTTTCGGGAAAGACATCGACCATCGCGATGAGCTTCGTCGGGCCTTGCTTGGTCGAAAGCGCATTCGCAATCGCTCCCCCGCCGCGGCCACCGCAGCCAATGAGCACCAACTGAATCGTGTTGTTCTCTGCCGCGTGTGCTCCGGGCAACGCGGACGCGGCGAAGATCGACGCGGCGGCGACTTGGCCGGTGGTTTTCAGCACTTCACGGCGTGACAAGACGTTGGACGAGGTATCGCTCATGGCGGGACTCCTGGTGAGATAGAGAATGTGAGCCGCGTGGCCCCACGTTTGATTGGCGGTCAGCGCGAGCACGTTATCCAAACGCCAGGAGGTTTGCAAAAGTCGGGCGAACCGCTGAGCCGTCAAGCTTCGCCCAATCGTTCAAGTTTGCCGGAGGTGTCGCCGATAGTCAGAGAACAGTCGCAGCGCGCGGGACGTCCCGCGAGCGTTTGCGCGGGAGACTTTGGTCGTGCGACGAGACTCACAGGGGCAGAGGCCAATCGCCAAGGAGTAAGGCAATGGGAATGCACGTTCGCAGCGGGATGCTGCTGGCAGTGTTGAGTGCGATTTCGGTGATGTCCTCGACGACGAACGTGTCGGCTCAGTTCTTTTCACGAGGATGTAACACCTGTCAGCGGCCGGTGAATCATTGCAATTGCCAATCGCATCAGCCGATCGTCGAAACGCAGATGGTTCCGCAACAAGTCACGACGTTCCGCAACGAAGTGGTGACGCAATACCGCACGGAAGCAATCACGCAGGCTGTGCCGGTCACGACTTATCGAGACGTGGTCGTCGATGAAGGCAGCTATCAAACGGTCTACGTCCCGAAGCAGGTTACCAAGCGCATTCCGCAGGTGACCTACCAGCAGCAGGTGGGGTATCGCAGCGTGCCGTATCAAGTGACTCGGCAAGTGCCGCAAGTCGTCACGCAAATGGTGGCGCAGCCGGTGGTGCGAACGCAGGCGTATGCGTTTCCGACGGCGGTGTCCCCGGTCATCGCGTGCGGACCGTGTGGCGGCACGGCGTTTGCGCCGACTCCGATCTATCAGGCTGTGCCGACGGTGAGTCAGTCGGTTCTGGGACGCCCGTTCGTCGCATCCAATCCGGTCACGATGCTCCCACTGACTTCGGCTTCGACGTCCGCGGATTCTCAGGTGGCCGATGCGAAATCGTACTCAGGCCCTGTTCCGGACCCGAAATTCTTGGACAGCCCAGGGGCGGCGACGCGAGATTCCTGGACCGCGGTCGGTTCCCGGAATGACGGCCGATTCGGAAGCAATGGTTCGGACGACTCGCGGACATCCAGCACCAGCGGGGTCCGGTTCAAGCCGGCCCGAATGGTGTACCAATCCTGGGAGTCGCAGTCGCGAATGGCTGGTGGCGACGGCCCGGAACGCAGATAGCCTCGACAATTGCTGGCGATCGGCCGTGAAACAATCCGCAACTTCTCCTGGGCTGCCTCGGCGTTTTGAGGTCGAACAGGCCAACTCGACGTGATCCACTTGATCCGCGTGACCGGTCCTGGCGAGCCGATTCTCCGCATGGCAATAGTGTCCATTGGTCGCTTCGCTCACTGTCGCGGGGTATGCTCAGTCCGCATTTCGTGGCGAAAGTTCGCCCGATTGTGGAGTTGTTGCACATGCCCGCGATGTTGATGCCCATTGAGTCAGGCAAGCCGATCGTGCTGGATAAGCCGATCGTGTTGGTTGGCCGGCATCCCGACTGCGACGCCGTGATTCTCAACAGCCGCAAAATTTCGCGCAAGCATTGTGCGGTGGCCTTGGTCAACAACAACTTTGTCGTCCGCGACCTCGGCAGCATGAATGGAGTCTGGGTCAACGGCGATCGTGTCGAGCAACTGGCGGCGGTGGGTTTTGGCGACGAATTGATGATTGGTGACGTTCGTTTCCGGCTCGAAGCGGACAAACAAGGCTCCAGCAGGTCCAAGCCCAAGTCCGACAAGGCTCCGGCACCGGTCTTACCTGCGAAGCGGTTTGCCGATGCGAGGCCGCCTGTCAATAAGCCGCTGGTCACTCCGCCGAAGTCGGAAATCAGCGGGGAATTTCCGGTGCCGATTGACGACGAAGACGAGCGCTTCACGGTGCCTCCGCCGCCAGGCAAAGCATTTGGCATGGAAACGGACGGAGACGACTTCATTCCGCGGAAGAAGTCCTAAGCTGCTCCCGCTTGGTGAGCGGCGCTTTCAATCCGTATCATCCGGTCCAAGCATGAGCCGCGCGGGTGTGGCGGAATTGGCAGACGCGCTGGATTTAGGATCCACTCGGAGTTCTAATACCTCGAACCCGCCGTGGCGAAATTGGCAACCGCGCCGGTTTTAGGAACCGGTGCCGCAAGGCTTGCCGGTTCGAGTCCGGCCGGCGGGACTCGATTTGATGCGTCACCCGCAAGGGCTGTCAACGATTGAAGTGGTGGAACGATGAACGACGACGATCTTCCAGTTCTGGAAGAGGATTTACTTGTTCTGGAGCCTGAGACCACCGCAGCGCAAAAGCTGGCGCTCGCGAATGCAATGCAGACACAAGCGGAGCTTTTGAGAAAGCAGGCCAAATTGGACAAGTGGGACAAGTGGTTGGATGAGATCCAAGAGTTCACGTGGATCTTCGGCATTCGATGAACGCTGAGAGTGGGACCATGAAACTTCTGAAACGAGTCTTGATCGCGTGCGGACTTGGATTCTTGGGAGTCTGTGGGTTGGCGGTCCTTTCCGTGGCTGGACTGATCTACGGCTTGAGCCGGGTAACGATCGTGATCCCTCCGCCTCCGCCGCGAATTTTGCCGGAAACGACGGTCGTTCGATCGGAGGAAAGTTCGCAGTTTTTGGTGAGAGAACCGACCAAAGAGGTGAGACAACCGACCAAAGAAAAGTCATCGAGCAACCACAGATATCAAGAAAGTTGGGCGGAGAAGGTTCAGGAAAAACTCACGGGAACAGAAATTGTGCATCGAAAAGACGGCACAACTTACACACGCAAGGCCGCACAGCCACGGAAGTAATTCGCGCAGCGCAAGGCGTGGGGGTTCGAGTCCCCCCTCCCGCAGTTTTCTTTGTAGGTCAGCCTTCCCTGGCTGACTCGTTGCCGGACGTGCGATCCAAAAAAGTTCGCAGGGTTGAAGCGACTTCCTCCGCCGCGTCTTCAAATACGTAATGCCCCGCGTCCGCGATGACGTGTGACTCGGCCTGTGGGAACCGCCGCAGGAACTCGCGGTGAAAGTCGAGCGTGAAGCACCAGTCCTTCGCGCCCCACAGCAACAGCATCGGCCGATCGCGGAACTGTGTCAGACCGTCTTCAATCGCAGCCAGCTTCGCATAGCTCGGATGCGACGACCGCAGCGGGATGTCTTGCACGAAGCTCGACACCGCCACGCGGTTCGCCCAGGAGTCATACGGCGCGAGCAATCCACGTTTCACCGCCGCTGACAACGGATGCCGAGCGACCGCCATCGTCAGCGCCGCGCGGCTGAACGCATTGAAGCCGCGCAGTGCGAGCGGCCCCAGCAGCGGAATTCGACAGACCGCGATCCGCAACGGGATTCGCTGCGACCGAAACGCTCCCGTGTTGAGCAACACGAAACGAGCGAACCGATCCGGGACTTCCGTCGCCGCCCCCATCCCGATGCAGCCGCCCCAATCGTGGCCGACCAGCGTGATGCGCTTCAGGTCGAGCGACTCGATCAGCCGCCGCAGATTCGTGACATGCTGCTCCAGCCGATACGGATACTCCTGCGGCTTGTCCGAGAACCCGCAGCCGACGTGATCCACGGCGATGACTCGCCGCTGCGGGGCGAGTTCGCGAATCAGCCGCCTCCAAATGAAACTCCACGTTGGGTTGCCATGCACGCACAGCACCGGTTCGCCATCGCGCGGGCCTTCATCGACGAAGTGCATGCGCACGCCATCGAGATCGAGCCAATGTGACTCGAACGGATACTCGTCAGCAAAACCGTCGCGGCTGGAAGCAGGACTCGTCATGGAATCGGCACAACCTCTCTCAAGGCATCGACCAAGTTTTGCAACGCGGCCTCATCGTGCGCGGCCGACAACGAAATTCGCAACCGAGATGTACCCTGTGGCACTGTCGGTGGGCGAATCGCCGCGACCAGGAAGCCGCGTTCTTCGAGCCTCTGTTGTGCGGCAACAGCGGCTTCCGGATCACCCATCACGATTGGAATGATTGGGCCGACCAAGTTGCCACACCACGCGACGGGGTCGGGAGTCTTTTTCAGGTCGGCGCCTCGCTCTTGGTCATCTTTTTGCGAACCGGTACTCAATGGCCGTTCGTCCGACCTGAAAAAGACTCCCGACCCCTTCATGAGTTCGCGTCTAACGAACTCACAATTCCGCCAGAGCTTCGCTCGCAGTTCCGGCTCATCCTGGATGATCTCGATCGCCGCCGTCGCCGCCGCGCAGATCGCGGGGGGGAGCGCGGTCGAAAACACCTGCGGTCGAGCTTTGTTCCAGAGCCAGTCGATCAACGTCTGCGGGCCAGCGACAAATCCACCAAGCGTTCCGATCGCCTTGCTGAGCGTGCCGACCCGCACGGACACGCGGTTCTCGACAGCCAGATGCTCGCACACACCGCGGCCATGCTCGCCGAACACGCCTGTGCCGTGAGCTTCATCGACCAACACTTCGGCATCGAACCGTTCGGCCAAATCGCACAGTTCGCAGAGTGGGACCACGTCGCCGTCCATACTGAAGACCGCGTCGGTCACGATCAGTCGCCGTCGAAAACCGGATGCCTTGGAAAGCTCGCGTTCGAGCGTGTCCAACTCCGTGTGCCGAAACACTCGCAATTTCGCGCCGCTGAGCCGGCAGCCGTCGATCAAGCTGGCATGATTCAATCGATCGCAGAAGACGACATCGTCATCTTCCACCAGCGCGGCAATCGTGCCGACGTTCGCGGCGTAGCCCGTCGGAAACAGCATCGCAGCTTCTTGCCCCTCAAATCGCGCGAGGGATTGTTCGAGTTGAGCGTGCCACTCGGTCCGTCCCGTCACGAGCGCACTCGCCCGCGAGCCGACGCCGGCATCCGACAGCGCGGTCTTCGCCGAGTCCACCAATCGCGAATCCGCCGCGAGTCCGAGGTAATCGTTACTCGCGAAGTTCCACAACCGCCGCATGCCGATCTCACACGCTCCGCCCGGCAACGGCCGAACGACTCGTCGGCCGCGCCGTAGTCCGGCAGTCGCGAGCGTTTCGAGTTCATGGGGCATCCAGGGAAACGGCATTCTCATCACTTGTGAAAACAGGGCAATCGAGTGACAACGGCTCGACAGGACTGTAGGAAATCACCAGCGATTTCACACGCACGGCTCGCGATTGAGGAGCGACGCATGTCTGATGAAAGCCCAAACGTAGAGATTCCTCGGCTGCGTTGGTTGACCAACATCTGGACCTTGGTTGGCATCGCGGTCGCGCTGTTTGCAGCGGTGCTGTGGATCACGATCATCCAGCCTGGCTTGAATCATCGGGCTGCCGTGCGATCACTCGGAAGCATGGGAGCGTTCACGGAGTATCGCTTTTCCAAGGGGCCGCGCTCATCGACACCCGCGCTGCCGGGACCAGCTTGGTTGTGGAAATTCGTGGATCCCCTGTTGATCTTGCGAGTCCAGGAAGTGAGATACTACGGGATGGATCGCAGCCATTCGCACGTCAACGATGACACGATCATGCCGTTACTGGCCAAGCTGTCGGATGTTCGTCACATCGCGCTCTATGGCACCGACGTCACGAATCGTGGGTTGAAGGATCTGTCACACCTACAAAACTTGAAATTCCTCACAGTCTCCGAATCGAAGCTGCGCGACGAGAGTCTGGATGCGTTGTCTCCGCTGAAGCTGGAATGGCTCTCGCTCAGACGGACCTGGGTCGGAGACGTTGCCATCGCCAGTTTGAAAGACATGACTTCGCTGGAG
Organism: Planctomyces sp. SH-PL62; assembly: GCA_945905295.1. Taxonomy (GTDB): domain Bacteria; phylum Planctomycetota; class Planctomycetia; order Planctomycetales; family Planctomycetaceae; genus SXKJ01. The sequence goes on from CAMDPX010000086.1 coordinate 16,920, forward strand.
CACCTGGACCTCGAAAGGACTCGAGTGAGTGATCGCGGGTTAAAGTCGTTGGAAGGCTTGTACAACCTGAGATCGTTGGACTTGGGGCGAACCAAGGTGACGGCGGCGGGAGCTGAGGAACTTCGGAAGAAGCTCCCGAAATGCGAAATTCGTTGGGAGCCGCTGAATCCGCCCGCCACCGTTCGCTGACAGTCATCGACTGCTGGAGCCAGAAGCGATTGGCCTGCCATTTGCGATTCTCAGCCGCCGTTGCCAGTTCGGCAGTCAGAGCGACGGTCAATGAGGAGAAACCATCATGGCGTTTCGGTTCGACAAGCTCACAGTGAAGTCGCAAGAGGCGGTGCAGCATGCTCAATCCGAGGCGGAGAATCTCGGCCATGCGCAGTTGCAGCCGTTGCACTTGCTCAAGGCGTTGCTGGCCGATGAGCAAGGGATTGTGCGGCCGTTGCTGCAAAAGATCGGCGTGAAGATTCCGCAGTTGGTGTCGATGGTTGCGGGCGAGTTGAATCGACTGCCGAAGGTGTCTGGCGGGGCTGCGCAAGTCGGAGCCAGTCGCGAGGTCTTGCAAGTCTTTGACGCGGCCACGCAGGCGGCGGATCAGATGAAGGATCAGTTCGTCTCGGTCGAGCATCTGCTGCTGGGGCTGACGAAAGTGAAGGATGCCGCACAACGGCTGCTCGAATTGAATGCCATCGCCGAGAAGGACATCCTCACCGCGCTGCAATCCGTGAGAGGCAGCCAGCAAGTCACCGATCAATCGCCGGAGGACAAGTACCAAGCTCTCGAAAAGTACGGCAAGGATTTGGTCGAGCTCGCACGGCAGGGAAAGATTGACCCGGTGATCGGCCGCGACACGGAGATTCGCCGCGTGATTCAAGTGTTGTCGCGGCGGCGCAAGAACAATCCGGTGTTGATTGGCGAGCCGGGCGTCGGCAAGACGGCGATTGTCGAGGGGCTCGCGCACCGCATTGTGACGGGCGATGTGCCGCAGAATTTGAAGGATAAACGAGTTGTCGCGCTCGACATGGGAGCGTTGATTGCCGGAGCCAAGTTTCGCGGCGAGTTCGAGGATCGCCTGAAAGCGGTGCTCAAGGAAGTCCAGTCGGCCGAAGGTCGCGTCGTGTTGTTCATCGACGAGTTACACACCGTCGTCGGTGCCGGTGCGGCCGAGGGAGCGATGGACGCGAGCAATCTCTTGAAGCCCGCGCTCGCTCGTGGCGAACTGCACTGCGTCGGCGCGACAACGCTCGACGAGTACCGCAAGTACATCGAAAAAGACGCGGCACTCGAACGTCGTTTCCAGCCGGTCGTCGTGCAAGAGCCGAATGTCGAGGACACGATCTCGATCCTGCGCGGGTTGAAAGAACGCTACGAGTCGCATCACGGCGTCCGCATTACTGACGATTCGCTGATCGCTGCGGCGACATTATCGGATCGGTACATCAACGACCGCTTCCTGCCGGACAAGGCGATTGACCTCGTGGACGAAGCGGCCTCGCGGCTGCGCATGGAAATCGACTCGATGCCGGCCGAGGTGGATGAAGCCACGCGGCAACTGACACGGATGCAGATCGAAGCGACCGCGCTGGCGACCGAGAAAAGTCCCGATAGCCGCGAGCGACTCGACGACCTGCGGCGAGCGATCGCTGACCGCGAGGAATCGGTCAACCAGTTGAAAGCTCGCTGGCAGGCGGAGAAGGACGCACTGTCCCGTCTCCGCCCACTTAAGGAACAAATTGAGCGGCTCCGCACACAGCACGAGCAGGCGTTTGCAAAGGCTCAGCGGACAAACGCGAACGAAGATTTTATTGCCGCCTACAAGGGTGAGCAGGATTTGCAAAAGGCCGAAGCCGAATTGAAGGAGATGGAGCAACGCTCGGCCGAGACCAGCAACGCAAAAGGCGAACGGCTGCTCCGCGAGGAAGTCACCGACGAAGACATCGCCAAAGTCGTCAGCCTGTGGACTGGCATCCCGGTCGCCCGCATGTTGCAGAGCGAACGGGACAAGCTGCTCAAGATGGAAGACGCGATCCACAGTCGTATGATCAACCAGCATGAGGCCGTCGTCGCGGTCTCGAATGCCGTGCGACGATCTCGCTCCGGGCTGCAAGATCGCAATCGCCCGATCGGCTCGTTCATTTTTCTCGGCCCGACGGGCGTCGGCAAAACCGAGTTGTGCAAGGCGCTCGCCGCATTCCTGTTCGATGACGAGCACGCGATGATCCGCGTGGACATGAGCGAGTTCATGGAGAAGCACTCGGTCGCGCGGTTGATCGGCGCTCCTCCCGGCTATGTCGGTTACGAAGAGGGAGGCCGTCTCACCGAGGCGGTTCGCCGACATCCGTATTGCGTGCTGCTGCTCGATGAGATCGAGAAGGCGCACCGCGACGTGTTCAACATCCTGCTGCAACTGCTCGACGACGGCCGGCTGACTGACGGCCACGGCCGCACGGTCGATTTCACGAACACCATCGTCGTGATGACCTCGAACATCGGCAGCCAGTCGATCATGGAATTGGCCGAGGGGCGAGCGATGAGCGGCGATGGTCTCGAAAAGGAGATCAACCGCCGCGTGATGGACGCTCTGCGCCGCGAGTTCCTGCCGGAGTTTCTCAACCGCGTCGATGAGGTCATCGTCTTCCATCCGCTCGGTCGAGCTGAGATTCGTCAGATTGTCGATCTGCAACTGCGCCGTTTGGCGAAGCAACTCGACGAGAACGGCTTTGGGTTTGAGATCACGGACGCGGCCAAGGATCAGCTCGGCGAAGAGGGCTACGACCCGGCGTATGGTGCTCGGCCATTGAAGCGAGTCATCCAGCAACGTCTACAAAATCAACTTGCCAATGAGTTGTTGTCTGGCCGCTTGCCTCAAGGCAGCAAAATTGTGGTCGGTGTGAAGGACGGAGAGTTCGTGTTTGATCAAAGAGCGTGAGACGTCCTACGAACGAACTGCATAACGGAGCTTCGCCGATGACGAGCGAGGATTTGCTCGTTGCTCGGCGGGTGATGCTCGCACGATATCGTCTGCAATCGACGAGTAGAGACCGTCGCGCAGTCCTTGTTTGAACGCGAGCTTCACACGGCGGTCCTCGCCGGAGTGAAACGTCAGGATGGCGGCTCGGCCGCCGGGCTTCAGGCAGTGCGGCAAGTGACGGAGCAGCGTGTCGAGCGCACCAAATTCGTCATTCACCGCGATTCGCAACGCTTGAAACACTCGTCTTACCGCATCGTCGGCGTGTTCGTCAGACGTCTGCGGCAGTCGTGCGAACGCGGCTCGCACGACCTCGGCGAGTGCTTGCGTCGTGCAGAGTGGCTGGCGGGATTGTGCGGACAAGATCGCGGACGCGAGCGCAGTGGCTCGCGGTTCATCGGCGTTCTCGTCCAACAGCGCCGCGAGTTTCGCCGCGTCGATTTTTGCGAGCAGTGTGGTTGCTGAGTCGCCGCGCGACGGATTCATGCGCATGTCGAGCGGTCCGTCGGATTTGAACGTGAAGCCGCGTGCGGGGTCGTCGATCTGCATCGACGACAGTCCGAGATCGGCGAGCAACACATCCGCTCCTTGCGGTGACTCGGCCGCGATGAGTTGAGCGACTCCGGCGAAATTACTGCGTCGCACGATCAGTGATTCCGGCGCGAAGCCGAGCGCTCGCAAGCGCGCTTCCGTCTTTGGTAACTCAATCGGATCGGCATCGACGGCCAGCAATCGACCGCCCGGCTGGACGGCGGCCAGCAGTTCGCGAGCGTGACCGCCGTACCCCAGCGTGCAATCGACTGCGATGTCTCCCGGCTGTGGTGCGAGCACCTGCATGATCTCGCGGACCATGATCGGGCGATGCGTCCCGGCGGGCGTCTTGCCGCTGGCCAGTACCTTGGCGACATCATCGGCGAAGCGCGCGGGGTCGTGCTCTTTGTACTTCTCGGCGAACTGCTGAGGATGTGACCCGCGATAGCGCGTGCGGCGTTTCGGTTTCTCGTCGGGGTCGGTCATGGTGAGGGTTCAATCCGCGTGAAGGGGTCGGGAGTCTTTTTCAGGTCGGCCGAATTGTTTTTGGAATCGTTTTGCCAATTGGTCAGCGGTGGCCATCGACTGCCGACCTGAAAAAGACTCCCGACCCCGTGGTGCCACGCTAAACTACGGCCGCTGATGAATTCTTCCAACCCTTGAAAGGTAATCAACGATGACTCTTCGACGCAGTGTGTTGTTCGCGATTGTGCTGATGGGATGCTGTGCCTCCTTCGTTTCAGCGGCCGATCCGATTCGATTGTGGGAGGGAGCTGCTCCGGGAGCGTTGGGCGAAGCCGATCATGACATCCCGACGATCACTCCGTACTTGCCGGCCGCTGACAAGGCGAGCGGCACGTCGATCGTGGTCTGTCCCGGCGGCGGCTACGGCGGTCTCGCGGGGCACGAAGGGGAAGGCTATGCGAAATGGTTGGCGGACAACGGTGTCGCGGCGTTTGTGCTGAAGTATCGGCTCGGTTCGAAGGGCTATCGGCATCCGGTGATGCTGGGTGATGTCTCGCGAGCGATCCGCCTCGTGCGGTCTCGTGCCGCCGAATGGAAACTTGATGCGAAGCGTGTCGGCGTGATGGGCAGCAGCGCGGGCGGACATCTCGCTTCAACCGCCGTGACGCATTTCGATGCCGGCCAAGCCGACGCGGCCGATGCCGTCGAGCGACAAAGTTCCCGGCCGGATTTTGGAGTGCTCTGCTATGCCGTCATCAGCATGGAAGATGGCGTGACCCACAACGGTTCGAAGGCCAACCTGCTGGGAAAAGATCCCGACCCGAAACTGGTGGAGCTGCTCTCGAACGAGAAGCAAGTCACGAAGAACACTCCTCCCTGTTTCGTCTGGAGCACCCAAGAGGACAAAGCCGTGCCGGTCACGAACTCGCTGCGGTTCGTCGCCGCGTTGCAGCAAAACGGAGTGGCCTACGACTTCCACGTCTTTCAAAAAGGCGGACACGGCATTGGTCTGAGCGAAGGCAAAAACGGAGCCGCCGCCGGTGACATTCACCCCTGGGGCATAGACCTGCTGTTCTGGATGCGGCAGAACAGTTGGCTGAAGTGAGCGCTCGTAGTGACCCGATTTATCGGGTCGGTCTCGACCCCATAAATGGGGGCACTACAAGCGAATGTCTCACGCCCAACGCGCAACTTCCTGTCGCGCCCAATGGTCCAGGCGGAGCAACTCCGTCAGCGTCGGAGTGGCATCGAAGTCGTGTTGGTCGAGCGCGGCTCGGCACGCGCGGGAGATGTCGCAGAAGCGGAGGCTTCCGGCCAGGAAGCGTGCGACGGCCGCTTCGTTCGCCGCGTTGAGGACGGCTCCGCAGGTGCCGCCGCGCGAAGCGACCTCAAAGCCCAGCTTGAGCGATGGGAAGGCGTCGAGGTCGGGCGGTTCAAAGTGCAGATCGAAGGTCTGACGCCAATCGAGTTTCGCGGCGATCGACTCGCAGCGGTCGGGGTACGTTAAGGCGTACTGAATCGGCAAGCGCATGTCGGGGGGCGAGAGTTGAGCGATCACGCTGCCGTCCACGAACTCTACGAACGAATGCACGATGGACTGCGGATGCACGACCACGTCGATCTGGTCGTCCCGCAATCCGAACAGCCATTTGGCTTCGATGACTTCCAGCGCCTTGTTCATCATCGTGGCCGAGTCGATGGTAATTTTCGGTCCCATGTTCCAGGTGGGATGCGCGAGCGCATCGGCCGGCGTGACGTGCTGAAGCTGAGCGAGCGAGCGTCCTCGAAACGGGCCGCCGCTCGATGTGAGCACGACTCGTCGGACTTCCCGTGCCTGCCCCGCCTGCAACGCCTGGAAGATCGCCGAGTGTTCGGAATCGACGGGGATCAATTTTGCGTGCTTCTGCCGAGCCAACTCCATGACCAGCGGGCCGGCGACGACCAGCGTTTCTTTATTGGCGATGGCAACCGTCTTGCCGCATTCCAGAGCGACCCAGGTTCCACGCAACCCAGCCGCTCCGACGATCGCGCTGACCACGACATCCACTTCAGGGGCGGAGCACAGCCGCTCGGTGCCGCTTTCGCCGAAGAGCAATTCCGTCTTCGAGGAGAAGGCGGTGCGATCGACTTCAGCTCGCAACGACTCGTCGGTCACGACCGCCCAGCGGGGATGCGTCGTGCGTGTCTGGTCCGCCAGCTCACGCCACTTCCGGTGAGCGGTGACGCCTGCCAACGACAGCCGTTCCGGCAGCGCGTCGAGCACTTGCAAGGAGTTGGTGCCAATCGACCCAGTCGATCCGAGAACAGCGACCTGTTTCATGCGGTGAAATCCCTCGCGGTTGGAGTGACCGCAAGGCTACCTGCTGGCCAGTGGAAGATGAAGCCGACCGATGACACTTGGGATCGCGGCTAGGCGTCAGCGACGTTCGTATCGTGAATGGAGATCGCGGCGCGTGACAGGCTGACAATCACGCCAGCCAGCACCACAGTGACGGAGCTAAGCACGACGTAAATCAGCCACGGGAAACGCTCGGTGAACGGCTGCGGCGGCGGAACGAAGTCCGGATTTCGGGCGGCGGATTTCAATTCCGAGCGAGCCGGCGGCGGTGCGAGTTTCGTCGGCAAGTTGCGAGCGAAATCGTAAACCGGCAACTCCGCGAGCGGATTGCCGAAGAAGAGTCGCGGTTCGCCGGGTTCGTCTGCCGGACGAGCGAACACGACTTGCCGCGCCGGGGCGCTGAACTTGATCGAACGGATCGACAGCGGCGGGTTGCGATGATCGGTGACGCGCAGCCTCAGCCTCCGCGTTTGCACTTCGCCAAATGTGGCGATCAACGGTTTCTTGGGCACCCCAGGTTTACGCTGCCACAAAGATTCGCCGGTCATCCCGACGTAGGTAAACCGAAGTTGTCCCAGCGGGCCGGTCGGGTATTCCGCCTCGATCAAAATGTCACGAGCAAACTCGGAATCGGCGATGTCCGCTTCGATCCGGTCGCACGGCACGTTGTCGCCACCCAAGTCGATGATCCACACCGAACCGGGCGTGCCGTACGTCCGCCCTGGCTCGCGCGGCTGCAGAGTCCCGTCCTGAATCAGCCGCTCGCCCGGGTCTTCGACGTGACGCAAGACGTTGACCTCCGTGATGCGAAAGCGATCTCGTTCCCGGTCGAACGTGACGCGATTCGGATCCGGCTGGACTCGCACGCGCACATAGCGGAAGCGACTGTCGGCGAACGTCAGCGAATCGAGATCGATCTTTTGCTTCTCGTGCTCAAAGCGAATCAAGTGGGCCGCGACGAGTTTCCGCCAAGTCTTGCCGTCTTCACTCCCCTCGACTTCGATCGCTCGGCGAAAATTACCGCCGGAGGTCACGATCTTGATCTCGTTGTATTGAATGTCGTCCCGTTGTAGATCGAGCGTCAATTCGCTGGGGCCTTCTTCCGGTTCCGCACGATTGAACTCGCTCGCTGGCACACGCTCTCGGACCGACTGCGGCCGACGGTATCGCAGAGCATAGGGAATGGTCTTTCCGGACGTGTCGTACAGTCGCAGGTCGGCTAAGTCCGGCCGAGCATGTGCAAAGACGTCTCTTCCCAAGATCAGGTCGACGAGCGTCGGCGAGTCATCGGTCTTGGCCGCTGAGATCGGCACCGGCACCGGCACCGGCACAAAGTACTCCCAGCGTGCTTGTAATTCCGGCGTCGCCTCCTCGGCGTTCGCGATCGTCTCCGCGACATTCGATTCAGACTCCTCCTGCGAACGAACAGTCACCGCCGACAGGCTCAGCAGGGCGACGCCGAGCAGTAGCCTGACTCTCCGAGTCGGAATCACCACGGAAAAGCTCCCGACTCGGAGAGTCAGGCTACGTTTTGAAAAAGTGCTCATAGTCAATTGCTCACTTTGAAACGCTGGTAGGTTCGTGCCACCAAACCCAACACGACAGCCAACACGAAGAACGCGAGGATGCGATACAACTGATGCACGTTGGCCATGTCGACCAGGAACAGCTTCACGACCGACACGCCGTACAACGCCATCGCCAGCCATCGCAGCCGGGCGCGAGCCATTCGGAAACCCAGCACCAACAGTGCGGTCGCATACGCTGTCCACATCACCGTGAGTGCCAGTTGGCCGCGCCGTTTCCAAACCGCGACGTCGTCACTGCCAATCGCTTGCGCATCGAAATAGCCATAGCACTCGAACGACAGGATCAGCCACAGCAGCAACACGCCCGTCACACCGCCGGCCGCGATCAGCCAGCGTTCGGCCGAGCACAGTCGCTTCAAGAACCGATCAGCCAGCACCACGGAGGTCAAGATGCAGGCCGCCACTCCCAGCGACGGCAGTGCGACGAGGTTGAAGATCGGCACAAACGGGTCGCGCGTGTAACTGGGCATTTCCAGCATCAGCCACCGCGTGACCGCCGACGCTCCCAAGACCCCGGCCATGATTCGCAGGGGCGACGCGGAGACTCGCAGACCGAACCACCACAGGGCGGCTCCCATCGCCGCCCAACCCAACGAGACCCAGCGCGCGTCGGCTTGAATCGGGAACGCCCAGGCTAAGAATCCGACCGACACCGCCAACGACGTGAGCAGCAACCTGTTGTCGCTCGGCCGCCAAGCCAGCGTGGCTCGTGCGACGCCGGCGTACAACGTCGCCGCACCGATGGCGAAGCTCCCTTGCCAGACGCCGTAGTCCTCGCGTGTCAGCACACGCAACGCGACGAAGCTCAAGATGGCGTTCAGGACGAATCGAACCAACTCTTCCCAGTCGGCCTGGCGCGAATTGACCAATGATCCAATCACCGTGTGCGCCAAATACGAGCCGCAGAACACCGCCTGAAAGCCCAGCGTCCAAGCGAACTTCTCCGGGTGATAGTTGCCGGCATACCACAGCCAGAACAGCCACTGAGTTCCCAAGTACGCCACGGATCCGACCACCGACCAGGACCGCATCAGCAACGCAACGACGACTCCCACGTTCAGCACGGCCAAGTAGGTGAAGAGTGACGAATAGGAATCATGATCCGTCTGCAACAGCACCGGCGTCAGCAATCCCCCGATGACCGTGACCAGTGCCACGACGGCCGAACGATACCCCACCGCCACGAACATCGACTCGATCACCAGCACCGCCAGAAAGAATCCCGCGTGCTGTTGCGGCAACAGCCGATAGAAACCGAACGCGCTGTAGGTCGCCAAATACAGCACCACGATCCCGGTCGAGGTAAGCATGTTCGAGAACCGTGACCAACCCTTCCGGTAATAGCTCCAGCCCAGACCGAGCAGCGCCGCGCCGACCAATTCTCCAATGGCGACTCGGCCGACTGGTCCGATCCAATTGTTCTGATAGGCGTATCGCAAGAAGAACGCCGCCGTGAACACAAACAGCAAGACCGCCAGCCAACCGAACGCTTTTTGCCCGATGAAGGTCTCCCATCCGAACGGCTCGTGCGACGTCTCGGCGCGCGAACCTGTGGGCCGGTCAGATTGGTCGATATCCAGTTCGAGCGTTACCAACGACTCGTCGGCAATCGACTCGGATGGCTGACTCTCCGCCTCAACTGCCATTTGTGCCGGGGGCGCCGCCAGATCCGGCCGCGCACGCAGCCGAGCTTCCAACTTCGTCACTCGCCGTGCCAGTTCAAAGATTCTTCGGCTGCGCCGGAACGCGACGATCGAAAGAATCAACGCGACGAGTGGCCCAGCGGCGAGCACCGCTCCAATCACCAACACGATGAGCAGTTCTTCGGATGCCATGTGCGAGCAACGTTTCGATGGATTTTCGGTGCGTGATGCTGAGGTTTGTCATCGACGCGATCATTGTCGCCCTACTCGCGGCGGAATTTCCAGTGCCAAGAATTGTGTTGTTGTTTGCGCTGCCACCGAGTCACCGATCAGGGGTCTGGCAATTCTGAATTCTGAATTGCCAGACCCTGGGTTATTTCCATCTACGACGAACGCGACCGCAAACTCCGAGTAACGAGAGTCGCCACCCGGCAAGCTCTGCGTCAAACCGCTTGATGCACTTGCCAACTCATACGGATTCCAAGAATTAGCCGCGCGGCGCTAGCCCCGGTTCATCCCGGAAAACCGGGGC
>CAMDPX010000087.1 GCA_945905295.1 Planctomyces sp. SH-PL62
GGTACGGATAAGCGCTGAAAGCATCTAAGCGCGAAGCCGCTCCCAAGATAAGGTCTCGTTGACCGCAAGGTCTGAAGTCCCCTGAAAGACGATCAGGTTGATAGGCCGGACGTGTAAGGCGGGTAACCGTCTTAGCCAACCGGTACTAACGGACAAACGCTTGACCATTTTTGTCCTTGGCTTTTTGCGAGATTGAGTAGTACAGATTCACAACCACCTTCTTAGATTGCTGGGAAACCGGTGTCTAAGATTTTCTCCGGTGACTTTACCTGGTTGGGAAACACTCGTTCCCATTCCGAACACGACAGTTAAGCCGCCAGGGCCGATGATAGTGCCGAAAGGTGTGAAAGTAGGTTATCGCCGGGGTCTTTTAAGGCTCTCCTTCGGGAGAGCCTTTTTTTGTTTTTGCTGGCGAGTTTTGGGCAGTGTTCCTATTGTTGGTGAAATGAGGTCGGGTGTCGTTTGCTCGGAGTTTTTGAAAATGCCAAACGTAGAGAGTGCTCCCCTGGTTGGTGTCGTGATGGGTAGTAGGTCGGACTGGGAGACTCTTCGTCATGCGGACGAGGTGTTGAATCAATTCGGTGTAGCACATGAGTGTCGTGTCGTTTCGGCGCATCGGACACCAGATTTGATGTCAGATTACGCGAAGACGGCGGAGATGCGTGGGCTTCAGGTCATCATTGCTGGAGCGGGTGGGGCAGCTCATTTGCCTGGGATGGTGGCTTCGCACACATTGGTTCCGGTAATTGGTGTTCCGGTTCAAAGTCAGGCGTTGCAAGGGATGGACTCGCTGTTGTCGATCTTGCAGATGCCAGGCGGGGTGCCTGTTGGGACTATGGCGATTGGGAAAGCGGGTGCGATCAATGCCGGATTGATGGCTGTTCGAATACTGGCCACGTCGCGACCCGATTTGCGTGAGAAACTGCGGGTGTTTCATCACGAGCAGACAGAGAAAGTTCTGCAGGAGACATTGCCGTGATTCAAGGAGGGAGCGAACTGATTCTGCCCGGCGCAACTTTGGGTGTGTTGGGAAGCGGACAACTTGGTCGGATGTTTGCGATCGCGGCGCGACGCATGGGGTATCGAGTTCATACTCTGTCTCCCGAGACTGATTCGCCAACGGGGCAAGTGGCGGATGTTGAAGTCACGGCCGATTATGGCGATCAAGATTCGGTTTCAAATTTTGCTCGGCAAGTTTCGGTGGTGACTTTTGAGTTTGAAAACGTTCCGTCTGAGACAACAGAGGTTGTTTCTCGGTTTGCTCCAGTGCGTCCTGCTGGGCAAGTTCTTCATATCACGCAGCATCGGTTGCGGGAAAAGGGGTACCTCCGCGAACGTGGCTTTCCCGTGACTCCTTTTCGGGCGATTCGATCGGCGGAGGAGTTGGAAGTTGCTGTGAGCGAGTTTGGCTGCCCGGCCGTTTTGAAAACGGCGGGATGGGGCTACGACGGTAAGGGGCAAATAAAAATACATTCGGCGAGTGAAGTTGTTTCGGCGTGGCGGCAGTTGGGAAGCAGCGAAGCGATTCTAGAGGGGTTCGTCGACTTTCGGTTGGAGGTGTCGGTCGTTGCGGCGAGAGGGCTGGATGGGGCGTTCGCTCATTTTGGCGTTTTGGAGAATGCTCATTCGAATCACATTTTGGATGTCACCGTCTCTCCGGCTCGTATTTCGCCGAAGATCGCTGCCGAAGCGGAAGCCATTGCACGGGGTGTCTTAGAGGCACTTGATGTCGTGGGAGTGTTATGCGTTGAGATGTTTCTGACGCACGACGACCGGTTGCTTATCAACGAGTTAGCTCCACGGCCTCACAATTCGGGGCATTTGACGTTTGATGCGAATGTCACCAGTCAGTTTGAGCAGCAGGTTCGGGCGATTTGTGGACTTCCGTTGGGTTCGACGGAGTTATTGCGGCCGGCTGCAATGGCCAATTTACTAGGCGATGTTTGGGCGAATGGCGAGCCGAACTGGGCAGAGGCTTTGAAATTGCCGGAAGTGAAATTGCATCTGTATGGCAAAGCATCGGCTCGGCCGGGGCGAAAGATGGGGCATCTTACCGCGATGGCCGACTCGGCAGATCAAGCGGAGCGGATCGTGCGAGAAGCACGGCAGCGCCTCATGAATCGCGAAGGTTAAGAGTGGCCTTGGAGAAGCTCTGCGTAGACTTCTCGAATTTGCCGGGTCATGGTTTGGTGACGGAATTGTTCCGTAATCCGTTCGCGGCCGGTTTTCCCAAATGACTCCCGCAGTGCTGAGTCGGCGACCAGAATGTTGATTGCGTGGGAAAGTTCGTCGACCGACTGTGGCGGTAGGAGATAGCCCGTTTCACCGGAGATGATGACTTCGCGTGCTCCGTCCACGTCGTAGCTGATGACTGGCTTACCAGCGATCAAGCCTTGTGGGAGCACGCGTGCGAGTCCCTCCCACAGGCTGGTGTGGACGACGATATCCATCGCGTGAATCAGTTCTGGCACTCGGTCCGGTGGCACGAGTCCTGTGAAGACGAAATGCTGGGTCAGTCCGAGGTCGGCAATGTACTTTTCAAATTCCGTACGCAGGATGCCATCGCCGACCAGCAAGAACTTTGCTTGCGGATGTTGAGCGATCACTGCTGGCGCTGCGGCGATGAGGTATTCTTGCCCCTTAAGTGGGAACAACCGTCCGATTTTTCCGATGACGACGTTCCCGGGTTCCAGGCCGAGTTCCTGGCGGACCACGTCGCGTGGTCGAGGCGGCGACAGGAATGGCTCGACCTCCATTCCACTGTAGACCGTCACGAATTTGTCGCGAGAGGCGATTCCGGCGGTGACATATTGCTCGGTCATCGAGTCACAGACGCTGATGAACTTCGCGCAACGGCGAGCGGCCCATTTCTCAGCCAACCGATATAACTCGTAGGCGATCGGATTCTGTCCGAAATGAAATGAGGCTCCATGAATCGTGTGGATTGCCGGGATTCCGAGCTTTGCTGCGGCCGCTCGGCCGAGGATGCCGGCCTTTGAGCTGTGTGTGTGGACGATGTCCGGCTTGATTTCGCGGAGCATCGCGATCAGCGAGCAATAGGCCTTCCAGTCTTTCCAAGGGTGGATTGCTCGATGCAATTCCGGCAGGACTCGGAAATCGAAGCCGCCGCGTCGACCGCGTTCTTCCAAACTTCCTTCCGGTCCCAAGCCCGGTCCAGTGATCAGCGTGACCTTGTCGCCGTAGTCGCGATGTTGATCTTCGACGGTGAGCAGCGTGTTTTCTTGTGCTCCGCCGATGATCAGCCGCGTGATGAAGTGGACGACATTCATATCTGCAGGCAGTCGGCGGTGGTCTCGTGAGGCACAACAATCTCGTCAATTGGCGTCAGGCTAAGTCTTGCGACGAAATCGGAACAGCCTGAACGGCGGCGATTTATCAGTTCTTGCGGGCGGATTTCCACCAGCCACGAGCCGGAAGAGTCTTCATTCTTGGCCAATTTACGGTTGGCGTCTGAGCGCACGGCCAGAACGTGTGCCGGTGTGCCGGTTGTGGTCGAGGACGATTTGGCCATTGACGATGACCGACTCGATTCCGACGTTGTATTGAAAAGGGTCGGTGTAGGTGGCTTTATCGAGCACTCGGTCCGCATCGAAGATTGTGATGTCGGCGAATGCTCCGGCTTGGAGTCGGCCGCGATCTTTCAGGCCGAGCTTCACCGCATTAAGCGACGTCATCTTTCGGACGGCGTCTTCGAGCGTCAGCAGTTTCAGCTCGCGAACATAAACGCCGAGCACGCGAGGAAACGTGCCGAAGTTGCGCGGATGTGGATTGCCTCGACGCAGCGGGCCGATTGTTGACAGAGCTGATCCGTCCGAGCCGACGGAGCACCACGGCTGTTTGAGTGCGAGGTTCATGTCCTCTTCGGTGTGATGAGCGTAGACCGTGCTGACCGAGCCGCGTTCCTCAATCAGGATGTCGAACAGCAGGTCGAGCGGATCGGGCTTCGGGTCTTTGCCTTCGCTGCGCTGCGAGATCACGCGATCCATTGTCAGCCCGCGATAGCGATTGTTCGCGCTGACGAGCATCCGGCTCCAATCTTTGCCGACGGCGGTGTAATGGTTGTACCAGCCGTCGATGTCTCCCTCGATATCTTGCTTCAGCTTGGCTCGTTGCGCAGGGTCTTTCAGCCGTTCGATCAGTTTTTGGGAACCGCCTTCGTGAGCCCACGGCGGGATGATGCTGGCGAGGTCGTTGTTGCCGCGCGTGTATGGGTACACGTTGGCCTGCACGTCGACACCTCGCTGACGGGCGTCTTCGATCAGCGCCACGACTTCGGACATCCGCTGCCAATACTTCTGGTCGGCGATCTTGAGATGGATGATGTCCACCGAAACGCCGGCACGCTCGCCGATCGAGATGGCTTCCTTCACCGAATCGAACACACCCAAGCCTTCATTGCGGATGTGCGAGGAGAACAGCCCGTTGTGCTCCTTCACCACACGGCAGAGTTCGACGACATCGTCCGTCGTGGAGAGCGAGCCGGGCGGCATCATCTGCATGCTCGACAGGCCGAAAGCTCCGTCTTGCATCGCTTGAGCAATGAGCTTCTTCATCTGGGCGAATTCTTCGGCGGTCGGGCGTCGATGCGATCGACCCATGACGCACTCCCAGACTTGGCTGAGTCCGACATACGACGCGACGTTGATCGACACGCCTGTGCGATCAATCGCATCGAAGTAGTCTTTCATCGTGCGCAGTTCGACCGGCTCGTTCTTGATAGTGACCGTTCGCCCTGACAACTGCTGCAAAAACGGGCCAGCCGAGTTGCTCTCGCCGAGCACATCGGTGGTCACGCCTTGCCGAATCTTGCTCTGTGCGTCGCCGTCCTCGAACAGCACGAAGTCCGAATGGGAGTGCATGTCGATGAAGCCCGGGGCGACGATCAATCCCTTCGCATCAATCTCACGCTTAGTCGGAGCAGCGGGGATACGGCCCACGGCGACGATGCGGTCTCCGCGCACCGCGACATCGCCGTGGAACCACGGATTGCCGGTGCCGTCCACAATCCGGCCGTGGCGGATGATTAAGTCGTATGGCTCTGCAACTGGATCGGCTCCGAGCGGCAACAGGCAGAGAAGTGTCAGCAGGAGTCGTCGTGTCATCATGTTTCACTCGGAGCCGCGCTCGTGAGGAAGCGGTGTTTTCTCGATGACCGATGACGCTCCCTGACGGTCGCGGCTCCGGGAATCGCTTGCGCCATTGGTTGTGGTTAGGCGAGAAGTTTGCTGACCACGTTTCCGCCGACATCGGTGAGTCGGTAGTCACGGCCTTGGAAGCGGAAGGTGAGACGTTTGTGGTCCAGGCCGAGCAGATGCAGGATGGTGGCTTGCAAATCGTGGACGTGGACTTGGTCTTCGGTGACGTAGTAGCCGATTTCGTCGGTCTGACCGATCGACTGGCCGGGCTTAACGCCGCCCCCCGCCATCCACATGGTGAAGGCTTCGAGGTGATGATCTCGCCCGGGGAGTTTGTCGCGCGGTTCGCCTTGCGGAGTGCGGCCGAACTCGCCCCCCCAGAGAACCAGCGTGTCGTTGA
Organism: Planctomyces sp. SH-PL62; assembly: GCA_945905295.1. Taxonomy (GTDB): domain Bacteria; phylum Planctomycetota; class Planctomycetia; order Planctomycetales; family Planctomycetaceae; genus SXKJ01. Next base: position 5,557 of record CAMDPX010000087.1, read on the forward strand.
GCAGTCCACGTTGTTTGAGGTCTTTGACCAGCGCGGCCGATGCTTGATCGGTTTCTGCACAGCGATCATCGAGCGCCTTGCCGAGATCGGTGCCGGGGTTGCCGTGATGGTCCCAGTCGGTGTGGAAAAGCTGCACGAAGCGCACGCCACGTTCAATGAGTCGGCGCGCGAGCAGGCAATTCCGCGCGAAGCTCGGCTTTGACGGGTCTTTGAGACCGTACATCTCCAGCGTCTCTTTCGACTCGCTGCTGAGGTTGATGAGTTCGGGAGCGCTGGTCTGCATCCGATACGCCATCTCGTAGGCGGCGATGCGCGTCGAGATCTCCGGATCGCCGACGAGTTTCAACCGCTCGCCGTTGAGGTCTTTGACCGCCGAAACGAAATCCCCTTGCCGCTCGTCACTGACATCTTTCGGGTTCGACAGATTCAAAATCGGCTCGGCCCCGTTGAGCAGCGGCACCCCTTGATACGTTGTCGGCAAGAAGCCACTGGCCCACAGCGGCGTGCCTCCGCGCGGACCGCGCGGGCCACTGTGCATGACGATGAAGCCGGGCAAACTGTCCGCCTCGTTGCCGATGCCGTACGTCACCCACGCACCCATCGCCGGCCGGCCGCTAAAGCGTTCAAAGCCGGTATTCATGTAGAGCTTTGCCGGGCCGTGATTGAAGACCTCCGTCTTCATGCTCTTGATGAACGCCACGTCGTCCGCGATGCCCCCGAGATGCGGCAGAAGCTCGCTGATCATTGCCCCGCATTCGCCCCATTGCCGGAACTTGCGCCGCGTTCCGAGCAGCTTCGCATCCTTCTTAATGAACGCGAAACGTTTTCCCGCGACGAACGATTCCGGAATGACTTGCCCGTCCATTTCGCGGAGCTTCGGCTTGTCATCGAACAGGTCCAAAGAGCTAGGCCCACCGGCCATAAACAAGTGGATGACCTGCTTGGCTTTGGCGGGGAAATGTCCTTCGCGCGGAGCCATCGGATTCGTCACACGCGCCGCATCGCTGGACGAACTCGTCGCCGGTGCTGCGAGCAGACTGTCCTTGGCCAACAGCGACGCCAACCCGACAGAGCCGAGGCCAACTCCGCTGTTGGCGAAGAAATGTCGGCGAGTGATTTCTCGAAGATGAAGTTGTTCAAGGTTCATAATTGTGACCACAAGAATCGTTGGCGTTCAAAAGGGCAAGTACTCAATCCGGTTTTCCATCTCTTCCAGCGTCAAAACTTTGGCGAGCAAATCCAAATCTCGAACCGCCATCCCAACGGTCAGATGACGCTGTTGCGCAAAAACCAGTCCCGCAAATCGTTCCCCAGTCGCGAGGCGGATATTGGCCTCGCCGAGGAGATCCTCATCTTGGCTGAACAACACGCGTCCGACGTGCGTCGCTTGATCAAGCAGTTCGCCGTCATCGACCTCACCAAGGTTCATTTCTTGAGCCGTGACGACATCAATGCCGCGACGTTGCAGACCGATGACGACAGCCAATTTTACATGCACATCCATGAGATATTTCACGTTCACTTCAACAACCCCATCGCACGCAGCTTACGTCTCGCGGGCGAATTCTGAGCCGCTCGAAGCCGCTCAAGATGATCCTGATACTGCCGCTCTAATTCGGCATCAAGCTCCGCTTGGTGGTCGAAGTAGTACCCCAAGGCGGAATGGATCTGCCCCAAAGTCAGTGTGTCTGGATGCTGCGCACACATTTCTTCCGGGCTGTTCCCGTGCGCGAGATACTCGCCGGCAACTTCGATCACTTTGATATTCGTCTTGTCGATCCAAGCGACACCGCGATCGTCGAGCCAGATACAGGAAGAAAGTGTTGTCGGCATAGAAATTGTCCTCGACGGCTAGATGCCGGCTCGATGGCGGATCACTTACTCGCGGGTGATGAACTCGTCCAAATTCAACAGCACGCGGGCGACGGCGGTCCAAGCGGATTTCGTGGGGTCTTTGTCTTTCGGATCAGCGGCGAAGGCAGTGCGTTGAGCATTCAGAAACTCGCGCAGCTTTCGCAGTTCAAGGTCGGTCGGCGGACGCGAGTAACACAACTCAACCGCTTGCCACAGACGCGCGTCGTCGCTGTCGGCGACTGAGGGCGGTGGAGTCGGCGGCAGCGGGCCGAACGACATGATGCGTTCGGAGAGGCCGACGGCGAACTCGTGGAAGGAACGGTCGTTGGCGAGCGTCAGCGCTTGCAGCGGCGTGTTCGAGCGATTGCGGCGCGTGCAGGTGCCGTTCGCGTCGGGAGCGTCGAATGTTGGCAGCATCGGATACGGACTGGTCCGCCAAAAATACGTGTACATGCCGCGGCGATAACGATCGAGTCCGGTGCTCTCGGCCCACGGCTTCTTTTGCTGAGTGACGATGTAAATCCCTTCCGGCTGCGGCGGATTGACTCCCGGCCCGCCGAGGTGCCGTGTCATTAAGCCGCTGGCCGAGAGGCACACGTCGCGAATGAGTTCCGCTTCCAACCGCAGTCGTGATTGCCGAGCCAGCAGCTTGTTCGACGGATCGCGTTCGCGCAATTCCGGTCTCAGGTGTGAGGCTTGGCGGTACGTCGCAGAAGTGACGATCAAGCGATGCAGACGTTTGAGAGACCAAACGTAGGTCGGCCTTTCTAGGCCGACTCTTGGTGTGGCATGTTGTTCGGCCGACGGGTCAGGCTGGAAAGCCTGACCTACGAATTCGCTCGCGAGCCAATCCAGCAACTCCGGATGCGTAGGGAGATCGCCTTGCGTGCCGAAGTCGTTCTCGGTTGGGACGAGGCCGGCTCCGAAGAATGCTTGCCAGGCGCGGTTGACGGTGACGCGCGCGGTCAGCGGGTTGTCGGGTGAGCAAAGCCACCTGGCGAACTCGAGTCGTGCGGAGGCGGCGCGTTTCTTGGCGTCGACGTCTTGGGACAGGTGAATCGCCGGCAGCACATCGGGGACGCCAGGTTCGACCGCGGCTCCTTTGCGCAGGAAATCGCCGCGAATCATGATGTGCGTCTGACGCGGTTCCGCTTTGGCTTTCATCACGAGCGTTGTCGGGATCGCCTTGTTCAGCGCGTCAAGTTGTTTCTTCAAGCCGTCCAACTTATTGGCGAGCGGCTTGCGGCGCGGGTCGGCGTTCTTGAACGCGGTTTGCAGTTGATCGACCTGTTGCTTCGAGCGTTTGTCGGCCGGAGTTCCAACGATCTTCTTGATGCTGGCGGGGACCGAGAGGACGTCGGCGGAGCCACCGCTGACCGAGATGCGGAAGCAGCCGACGAGATAATTCGGTACCGAATGCAGTTGGTGCATCTTGACGATCAACTTCGATCCGGGCTTCGCGACGATCGGCTCCTTCGGAAAGAAAACCGCTTCGCGCGGGACGTTCAACATCTCGCCGGAGTTCGGCTTCACGTTGATTGCCCATCCGGTCTTCGGCTTGCCATCAATCGCGTCGGAGACCGGATAGCCGTCCTGCGAGTGATCGGCGATCGCCTTGGCCAGCGGGATCGCGGTCTCGTCGGTCAGCACTTCGAACTCATTGAGCACAAAGTTTCCATCGGCTCGGCCCGGGCCCATCATCGGCAGGCTGGCGTGATTCAGCGTTTCGAGGCGGATCGCGGTGATCGGTGTGTCGTCTGGCGGATCGAACGTGATTGTGTAAACGTCGTTGGCTGGTGTGCTGAAATCGACGAGCAGCGTCGTGCCGTCGATCTTTGTCAGCGTTGCGCCTTTCTCCGTTTTCCAAACGTTTGGATCGAGGATCGTCCAACCTCCCTCGGATTGTGACGCAACTGAGCGTTCCCAATCGGGCAGTCCTTTGAGTAACTCGGCATCGAATTCTTTCAGCGGCTTCTCGGCTTCGGCCACTTCGGCATCGAGCCGCTTCTGTTCTGCGAGTTGATCGGCGGACGGGACCGGCACGCTCGGCTCGTCGCATTGATTGAAGACAGCGAAGACTTTGTAGAAGTCGCGCTGCGTAATCGGGTCGAACTTGTGCGAGTGACATTGAGCGCAGCCGATCGTCAGGCCGAGCCACGCCGCGCCAGTCGTGCTGACGCGATCGACCACCGCCTCGACGCGGAACTGTTCTTGATCGGTGCCCCCTTCTTCGTTGACCAGCGTGTTGCGATGAAAGCCCGTCGCGACGAGCTGTTCGGTGGTCGCGTTCGGCAGCAAGTCGCCAGCGAGTTGTTCGACGGTGAATTGATCGAACGGCATGTCGGCGTTGATCGCATGGATGACCCACTCGCGGTACTTCCAAATCTGCCGAGCCGAATCAATCGTGAAGCCGTTCGAGTCGGCATACCGCGCGATGTCGAGCCAATGCCGCCCATGCCGCTCACCGTAAGCCGGAGACGCGAGCAGTCGATCGACGAGCCGCTCGTAAGCGTCGGGTTCTTTGTCATTTACGAAGTCGCGCACCTCATCGGCGGAAGGCAGCAGGCCGAGCAAATCCAGATTGAGCCGCCGGATGAGTGTAGGTCGATCCGCTTCTGGGGACGGTGTGAGTTGTTCGCGTTCGAGACGCGATCGAACGAATGCGTCGATGGGGTTAATGAGGGGCGAGGGGCGAGGGGCGAGGGGCGAGTTTTGCAACTTCGGCAAAGCCGGACGGCGGATTGGTTGGAACGACCAGTGATTGCTTTTGACGACTTCGGTGGTGGCGTCCGAAGCCGGCACTTTCGCGCCGCGGTCGATCCATTTCTTGATGAGTTCGATGTCAGCGGCCGGGAGTCGCGGCTTCTCATACGGCATGGCGGTCGCGTCCCCTTTGCCGATCAGCGCCTGGTACAAGATGCTCTCATCGCTTTTGCCGGGGATGATCGCCGCACCTCGGTCGCCCCCTTTGATCGCCAAGTGTCCGACGTCCAATCGAAAGCCTGATTCGTCTTTGTCGGCTTTGTGACAGTCGACGCAGTGCTTGGCAAAGATCGGCTTGATCTGTTTCTCGAAGTCGATCCCACCCGCGTCCGCCGCCGGTTGATCGTCGGCATCCGCGTGAGGCAGGCCGAGAAGGTGCGACGGAGAAAATTCGCTCATCCCGCAACTGGCCAGCCACCAAGCCAGAGGCAACAGTACGAGTAACTTGAGCCAACAGGATTTCATAGACAACTCCAGAGGAGGTGAATCTCGGTGGGAGAGCCAGGCAGGATCGGCACCAGTGGTCGCGGAGGGCCGACATGCTACCATCGACCGGAAAACACAGGCAACGACCGAGTTCTCTTGGTCTGATCAATTCCCGTAGGTCAGGCTTTCCAGCCTGACCCGAATTGGCAATACCGCGTCATCCGTTGTTCGAGTCAGCCTGGAAAGGCTGACCTACTTTCCAGAGCCTCCCCGTGGCCCCATCATCGTTGGAATCCTCGCTGAAAGAGAGAGCTTGCGAGCTTGGTTTCGACCTGTGCGGGATCTCTGCTGCCGTCCGTCCGGACGGTTTTGAGTGGCTGCAACGCTGGCTGAATCAGGGCTTCGCGGGCGAGATGCACTACCTGCCGCGTCGCGAAGCCGCTTACGAACATCCTTCCGGAGTGCTGCCTGTCGTCCGCAGCGTGGTGATGTTGGGGATGAATTATCACAGGATCGCGCCCAAGACGGAGGGCGAGGCTCCCGCCGAGCCGCCGCCTACACTCCGACAGAATCTTGATGAAGTCTGTTTCATGAGCGTTGATCCGAACCGGCTCGGCGGGAGCCTCGCCCTCCCAACAGGAAAGGTCGCCAGTTATGCCTGGGGCACAGGCGACTATCACGATGTGTTGCGTGAGCGATCGAAATCGCTGGCCGATCTTTTGCACGAACAGCGGCCGGGATGTCGCACGCGAGTTTGCGTGGACACCGCTCCGTTGTTGGAGCGGGACTTCGGCAAGCTCGCCGGACTGGGTTGGTTCGGCAAGAACACGATGCTCATCAACAAGCGGATCGGGAGTTGGTTCTTTCTCGCCGCGCTGTTGACCGACGTTGAACTGCAACCGGACGAGCCGCATCACACATCGCATTGTGGCACATGCACGCGCTGTCTCGATGCCTGTCCGACCGACGCGTTTGTTGAGCCGTATGTGCTCGACGCGCGGAAGTGCATCTCGTACCTCACGATTGAGCAGCGCGATCAGCCGATCCCGATCGAACTGAGAACGCAGATGGGCGATTGGATCTTCGGCTGCGATGTCTGTCAGGACGTCTGTCCGTGGAATCGCAAAGCGCCGTCGTCTGCGGAGCAGGCGTTCGCGCCGCGCGAGCAACTTCATCCCGCGAATTTGGAATGGCTGCTGTCGCTCGACAAGGCAGGCTTCGAGGCGGCCTTCGCGGGGACTCCGATGCACCGCACCGGCCGCGCGGCATTGTTGCGTAACGCCGCGATCGCGCTGGGGAACTCGCGTGACCCGCACGCTCTGCCGGTGCTGGAGCGTGCGTTGTGTGATGACGAACCGCTCGTGCGCGAAGCGGCCGAGTGGGCGATCACGAGTCTGGCGAGCCGGGCGGCGTCAGCCCCCGGACCGGTTGCGAGTTGCTCGACGTCCGGGGGCTGACGCCGCCCGGCTCGCCTAACCCCGCACTCTTTGCCCGATCGGAGCGACCGTTCTTTCCGCTTCGTGTGGAGCAACCCTCATAACCCGACCGATAAAGCCGAGGAGAGTGTCCTCGCGTCGCGCGGAGGGTCGAGGTTTGTCTCGGCTTCGGGCGGATTTAGGCGAAATTCGCCGGTCGCGATGCAGGACGTGGACACAGGCGTCCCGCCTGTGCCAGAGGAGCGAGACCGGCGAACCGTCTGTCTCCACGTTGGGGGGATCGAACATGTTTCTGCGTTCAACGCGCTGGGCCGCGAGCGTTCTGGCATTGGGAATGTCGGCGGCGACCGTAGTCGCTCAGCCACCGGTCGCGCCGGCAAAGGCTCCACCCGTTTCCGATGCGCTGATTGCTCCCCCTTCGGTGTATCCGCAAGAGGGGATCAATTACTCGTTCGAGGACGGCGACAACTTCTACGACGAGTTGGACCTCAGCCCACAGTTTCGCTTTCAGGCCGACTGGGTTTATTACACGCGAGAGAACCGGGCGAAGTCGCTGCCGGTCATCAGCGGTGACGAGTCTTTCACCACCAAGAGCGCCGACTTTAACTACGACTCTGGCTATCGGCTGACGCTGGGGTTCATGAACGATGACTTCGAGTTTGAAGGTTCCTACTTCGAGCTGAATGGCTTGGGAGCCTCGAACGCAGGAACGCTGACGAACGCGGTGGTGTTCGATGGTCAGTCAGGATTCCTCGCGGCCAGCGGTGCGACTCAGGCGACCTTCGGAGCCGTTCCGAATTTCCTCGAATCCAACACCTTCTTCGCGCCGATCAACGCCGCGTCGAATTTCGCCGTCGCCCCCAACCGAGAAGACACCGAACTGGAGTTCCTCGATTCCGGAGCCCAGTACTCCGTGAAATATGACAGCTCGTTGCAGGACTTTGATTTCAATTTGAAGGGCCGGCGTCAGCCGGGGCGACTGTTGCGCTTCGGGGTCGGCTATCGCAACATCCAATTCAATGAATCGGGATTGGTGGCTCTGCGCGGCGCGTTCAACACGATCGACAATGACCCCATCGTCCCTGATGCCAGCGATGGTTTGTCGGACACCGCGTTGAGAGACACCCTGACGGGAGGCGGCTTGACACTCGCCAGCGTCGCGAGTGGGTTTCAGCAGACCAACCAATTGCTCTTCTCGTCGTCGACGCGAGCCAACAATCAATTGAACGGCGTGCAGGCGACAATGGATGCCTCGTTCCTCGAGACCGAATACTTCCAGATCGGCGGCTATGCGAAGGCGGGTGTCTATCACAACCGCGCTCGTGGCTCGGTCTCGGAGGTCTATCAGAATTTTGAGAATCCCCAGTCGCTCTACACGCGCAGCTTCAGCGATTCTCAAAACCGCGTGGCGTTCGCCGGCAACCTGGGCGTCACCGGGACGGTCATCCTGCGCGACAACCTGCGTCTGTTCGGCGGCTATGAGTTGATGTACCTCAGCGGCGTGGCGTTGGCCCCCGATCAAAACGGCGGCATCAGTACCAGCATCGCCAACGTGACTTCGCTGAACCTGCAATCGCACGGTCAAGCGTTGTTCCACGGCGGCCGAGTTGGATTCGAGATTCTGTTCCCGTAATGAGCTTTGGCCCCTCAGTTGGAACGCGCTAGCGTCCGGTTTCCCGATCCTTGCGAGAACCGGACGCTAGCGCGTTCCGGCTAATTTGTTCGAAGACTCACGCTGTGGGTGAGTAGGAATTCGGTAGGAGTGCATCATGCGAATGCGTCGAACGAGTCTCTCGGTCAGCTTGCTGAGCCTGACGTTATTAGCCGCTGCAGTCGCTCAAGACCCGCTTCCGAATCGTTTCGCGCAGCCGAGCCTGTTCACGCAACCCGGCAGCGTCGCGGCCGAGGAATCTTCGTTGCTCAATGGCTCCTGTCCCGACGGCTGGAATCTCGATTGGCAATGGCGCTTCCAGGCCGACGCGCTCTACTTGAAACGGAACCGGGACTGGCGCGACATCCCGGTCATCACCGGTCCCGAATCGTTTCGGCCCTCCAATTTGGACTTCGATTACAAGGCGGGGACGCGGTTGTCGCTGGGCATCATGCAAGACGACTTCGAGATGGATTTCGTCTTCTCGGCGCTCAACGATTGGACGGCATCACAAAGCGGCGTCCTGACGCACGCCGTCGATTTCGATGGCCCGGTCGCATACGACGCGGCACCGCTCGCCCAGCCAATTGTCAACGGGCCGGATCTTCCCAATTTCATCACATCCGGCACCTACTTCGCGCCGATCAACACCGCCACGTTGACCGGCGCGGAAGCGAACGAACTCGAATTTCTGAGACCCGGAGCCAGGTTCTCGCAGTCCTTCAACTCCAACTATCAAGACTTTGAAGTCAACTACAAGCGCCGCGCACAGCCGGGACGTTTTGCTCGGTTCGGTTTTGGTTACCGCAACGTGCAGTTCGGCGAGAGTGGTCTGACCGCGTTGTCGGGAACCTTCGACACGGTCGATAGCGCGACAGGGCTCGAAGCGGCGGACAACAACGGATTATCGAACGGAGCGCTGGTCAGTGGCGGACTGACGGCACCGACCCCCGCTCTGCTGGGCGTGGGCTTCAACGAAAACTCCACCATTGTCCCCGCCATTCCGCCGGACGAATTGCTCTTCACGACGCAGTTGCGCGCGAACAACCAATTGAACGGCGTGCATCTGACCTCCGACTTTCTGTTCTTCGAGTCCGAGTACTTTGAGCTGGGCGGCTTTGGCAAAGCGGGTGTGTTCCACAACTTCGCCAGCGGCAGCATCACCGAACGCTACAGCGACACCCTGAACGACCCCAACTCCGTCTACACGCGAACTCTCAGCAGCAAGAAAGAAGTGGCCTCGTTCCTGGGTCAAGCGGGCCTGACCGGTCGCCTCTTCCTGCGTGAGAACGTCCGCCTCTTCGGTTCGTATGAGGCGCTCTATCTGTCGGGCCTCGCGCTGGCTCCCGACCAAATGCGCGGCATCAGCACGAGCGTCACGCCCGCCGCATCGCTCGACCTGCGCACGCAAGGTTCGGTCTTCATCCACGGCGGCCGCATCGGCGTGGAGATTCTGTGGCCGTGATGTGATGCGTTATCCGCGTCACAGAAATTAGCCGCGCGGCAAATTTTCGGAATGTGGATTACTCCGACTCGTAGGGTTCCGGCAGTCCGATCCGGCTATACGAGTCGGCGAAGTGCTTGCTGAGATGCTCCCGGTAGAGCGGCTCGATCCGGGCCAGCCGATGACCGGTGGCGCACAGCGTTTCCAGCAAATCTAGACGAACGGTGTGCAGGTTGCGCAAATCGACGATCATCTCACCGAACCCCAAGTCGAGACTCTTCGGCAAGAAATACCAACCAAAGACCCGGCCTCCTCGAACTGGCCCGCGAACGTCGGCCGCTTTGAGTTGTCCCGCCGCAATGAGCGATTGAGCTTCGTGGACTCGCGCGACAACGACCTGAGACGTCTTGTTGTTCGCGAAATCACAAGTTTGAGTCAAAACAACGATTCGACTCAACCCTCGATTCACCAGCACGGATTCCAGAGCCTGAACATCAAAGCTGGAGATCGACAAGAGCGGACAGCGATCAATCAGGTCCGCTTGATCGACAGGAGCATCGGGTGGCGGCAAGCGATAGATCATGCCGTTTCCTCGTCGGTGGGAATCCATGGAATATCAAACGGAAGGCTGGCAACCGCCGTGGGGACAACGACGGACAGCGGAGTTGGTGGTGGCAGCTCACACCACGGATCGAGCCGAATGTCTTCCTCGCGCAACCCACCGACGATGGCGGGCGGGATCATCTTGTTTGACACAACGGGCGAGACTGGGAGCACTCGCAACTCGACCTGCCGCCCGCGAACTTCACAGCAGTAAGTTCGGCCGGCTTCCAACTCGACGTCTTCCAACGCATCCGCCAGCGAGATACTCATGGTTAGCCCCTTGATCCACGCCTGATCCTTGAGACGACGCGGCCATTCTAATCGAGCGGGGCGAGCTATTTGCAACACGTCCAAATCAATGCCGGGCCATCCCTGTTCAACGTCACTCGAACGCGAACAGCTTCTTGAACGCTTCGCTGATGACGTTTGCGGCAGCAGCATCAGGCGCAATTGTGTCGCCGTCATTCGTGCCGTCTCCACCGCGAGCCGCCCCGCCATTCCCACCGACGATGGTGTCTCGTCCCCCCTCGCCGTCGATGTCATCGACGTCAAAGCCGCCGATCAGTAGGTCGCTGCCGAGGCCGCCCTTGAGGGTGTCTTCGCCGAAGCCGCCCAGGATCGTGTCATTGCCCGCGCCGCCTGAGAGTTCATCGTTGCCGTCTCGGCCGGTGATCGAATCATTCTTGGAGCCGCCGGTCAGCACGTCTTCGCCCGCACCGCCGATGAGCGTGACTGCGCCTCGCGTGAAAGCGCTGGCGTCGATGACGCTGCCTCCGTCATCCGCCGTGAGTGAGGCGGTTTCAATGGTCACGAGCCTGTCCATTCCCAGTCCCGTCAACAACGTGTCATTCAAAACGAGATCGTCGACGGTTGCCGTTTCTGCCAGCAAGTCCGTTCCCGCATTTCCAATCAGTGTGTCGTTGTTCTCTCCCCCACCCAGTGTGTCGTTCCCCGCACCGCCATCGATCGAGTCCATCGCGAATGAGCCAATCATCCGGTCATTGCCAGCGCCGCCGTTGATCTTCACGCTCACGAGGCCACCATTGTAGATGGCAGGATCGAGTCCACTCAGGTCGATCTCGTCGTTCTTCGAGCCGCCATTGATCGTCAGCGAGGTCACCGAACTCGGTAAGTACGTCGGATAGGGAATTCCATTGATCTGCACCGTCAGTAAGCCGTTGACGACAAAGGCCCGCACTTTCGCAGTTCCTCGTGCGGTGTAGACCGCATTCCCATTCGGAGCAACGGGGAGTGGTCCATTACCGATGGTGATCGTAAACGTCTGGATCGCGCTCGTGTCCATGCCTCCGTTGGTCGTGCCGCCATTGTCATGAATCTGAACGCTGACCATAGCAATGCCCGTCACATTCACGGCTGGCGTGTAGGTCAACGTTCCATTCGCAGCGACCGTCGGCGGTACGCTAAACAACGCCGGACTTGTCGAAGTCACGATGAAGTTCAGGATCTGACTCGATTCGTCCGCTGGTCCCGCACTAATGCCCGTCGCAAAACTCGTGACTGTCTGAGCCGCGGAATTCCGGGCCACGATTTGATTCGGACTGACTGGCAGAGCGAAGCTGGGCGCGTCGTTCACGGCGGTGATCGTGATCGTGAAGGTTTGAGCCGCGCTGGTTTCCACACCGCCATTGGTTGTTCCACCATTGTCGCGAATGAAGACCGTGACAGTCGAAGAGCCGTTAGCGTTTGCGGCCGGTGTGTAGGTCAACGTTCCGGTCGGTGAAATGACCGGCGCGTCGCTGAACAAGCCGGGATTGTCGGTGCTGACGAGAAACTCGACGGTCTGGCCTGATTCGTTCAGCCCCTGGCTGATATTGGTCGCCCAATTGGCAACAGTCTTTGCCACGGAGTCTTCCAAGGCTGTTTGGTTCGCGCCTTTGCTGAAGCTGGGAACGGCGTTGGCTACCGAAAGCGCAAACGTGTCGTTCGCCGTGTCGGTGCCATCGCTGACAGTGACGGTGATGTTACTCGTCCCCGCGTCTGTCGCGAGGGGAGTGCCAGTGAACGTCTTCGTGGCTGCCGTGAACGTAAGCCACGACGGCAATCCCGAAGCTGTGAAGGTCAGTGTGCTGGCTCCGTCAGCGTCCGCGAACGTGTTTGACGGGATCGTGAATTCAAATGGCGTCCCGAAGTTCGCTGTCTGATCGTCGATGGGATTCGAAACCGTCGGTGCTGCCAGCAAGGTGCGGTCTTCCAACCGTTCCAGCGCGGCGTACCACGGCGAGATCAACCGTGCTTGGCGGCGGCGGGATTGTTTCGAGCGGAATTTCACGAAGGACTTCATGGGGGAACTCCCAACGGTTCGGAGGTCAGAGCCGTGGTGTGGAATTGGACTGACGCGTTTCGTAGCCGCGCTTCGCCAGAACGCGGGCTGCGAGGGAACACAACACCCCGCGTTCTGGCGAAACGCGGCTACGGTTTTTGGGAAACGTGGCGGCGGGTGGCGAGTTCTGCCGGAGTGCAAACACGCTCTACCGCACGCGGACGACTTTGACACCAACCCCACCGAGCTTGTCTCGGTGGTGTTTGGGCTTTTGCACTACGCGGTTGTCTCAAGTGAGATCACTCGTAGTGCAAAGGCCCGTTTCCACCGAGGCAAGCTCGGTGGGGTTTGTGTCAGCTTCAGCCGCGCGCGAACTGGCCGCTAGAACTGAATCGTCAACGGCGATTGATGAGCACGATGGTCCGTCGGTGGGATGTCATCGCTCGGTGAACTGTCAGACGCGGCGGCGAAAGATTCCGCATAACTGCCAGAGTCGGCACGCCACACGGTCCATTGGCGAACGGTGTCCGTGATGCAACGCTGGTTGACTTTCGCTCGATGACTTTCGATCTTGCTCCGGGACATGATGACACGGACTCCGGCTGACAGATCGGAAGCCTGACGTGGCTGACAAGGAATGAGATCATGAATATCGGAGCGGCGAAGTTACCAAGCCCTTTCGCGGAAGCCTTGGACAGCGTCGCTCATGCGGGACAGCGCGTGGTCCTGGAGCGTCGTGGAAAGGGAGTCGCGGCGTTGGTTTCGATGGCCGATTTGGCGTTGCTGGAGCAGATCGAAGATCAGCTCGATGTCACGGCCGGCCGCGCGGCGCTCCGTGAGAGTGGCGAGATTCCGTGGCCACAGGTGAAGGCCGAATTGGGACTGCGTGGTCGGCGGAAAGTTAGCCAGCTCGATGCGCCCAAGGTTCGCCGAAAGGTTCGCGCGAAAGTTTGAACGATGCCGTACTCGATCATCTTCAAGGCCGTACTCGATCATCTTCAAGCCCAGCGCCCGACGTGACCTGGCCAAAATCCCCAAGAAGGTCGCCGAGCGAATTGCGCTCGCCATCGACGCGCTGGCCGATCAACCCCGTCCGAGCGGTTGCAAGAAGCTGGCGAATGAAGACGGCCTGTGGCGAATCCGTGTGGGTGACTACCGCATTGTTTATAAGATTGAAGACGACCGACTGGTCGTGCTCATTGTCACGCTCGGACACCGCCGTGACGTGTATCGCAATTGACGCTTATTCAAACGCGAAGAGCGTGGCGAAGAGTTCGTTGATGGTTTCCAACGTCCGCACGTCGCCGGCATCGAACGTGCCGTTGCCGAAGCGTGCGGCACCGATCGCTCCTTGGCCGCCGAGGCCAGTGTCGGTGCCGCCTTCGCCGTCGAGCGAATCGACTCCGAAGCCGCCGATCAGGAAGTCATCGCCGAGGCCGCCTAGCAACGTGTCGTTGCCGAGGCCGCCGATCAGAGTGTCGGCTCCGGCTCCGCCCACGAGGCTGTCGATGCCATCGCCCCCTAAGAGCGCATCGTTGCCGCTGCCGCCAAGGAGAGTGTCGTTGCCGTCGCCGCCGGACAGAGTCACGTTGCCGGTAAAGGCCGACGCATCCAGGTTGTTGTTTCCGATGCCACCGGTCAGCGAGGCTTCCTCGATACTGGCGAGCACGTCGGTGCCCACGCCGGTCAGACTGGTATTCGTCAGCGTGAAGTTCACGTTCGCGGTCTCAACGATGCGGTCGGTGCCACTGCCTCCCAGGAGTGTGTCGTTGCCAGCGCCGCCGGAGAGAGTCACGTTGCCGGTGAAGGCGGACGCATCCAGCTTGTTGGCTCCCGCTCCGCCCGTCAGCGAGGCTTTCTCAATACTGGCGAGCGTGTCGGTGCCGACGCCGGTCAGCCTGGTATTCGTCAGCGTAAAGTTCACGTTCCCGGTCTCGACGATGAGGTCCGTGCCACTGCCTCCCAGGAGTGTGTCATTGCCAGCGCCGCCGGAGAGAGTCACGTTGCCGGTGAAGGACGACGCATCCAGCTTGTTGTTGCCGGTGCCGCCCGTCAGCGAGGCCTCCTCAATGTTGGCGAGCTTGTCGGTGCCGACTCCGGTCAGGCTGGTGTTGGTCAGCTTGAACGAGACATTCGCGGACTCAACCACACGGTCGGTGCCACCCAGGCCGTTGAGCGAATCGTTGCCCGTTCCGCCGGTGATGTCGTCGTCGAGATCCGAGCCGAAGATCGTGTCGTTGTCCGCGCCGCCGTTGAGTTGCAGCGTGGTGATGGCGGGGAGCAATGACGTCGGCACACCGGTCAAGTTGATGAGATCGTTGCCGGCACCGCCGTTGATCGACAGGGTCGTGAGGTTGTCGAAGGCATCGGTTGAGATCGAGTTGAACGTGATCGCGTCTTTGCCGTTGCCGCCGTTGATGACGATGCTCCGCAGGTTGGGATACAGCAACGGGTCCAAGCCGGAGAGGTTGATCAAGTCGTCGCTCGAACCGCCGTTGAGCGTCAGGGTCTCGATGAATGCTGGGAGGTAGCTGGATTGCGAGATGCCTCCGGTCTGCACGGTCAGCACGCCACCGACGACGGTGGCCTTGAGCCTCTTGGTGCCGACGGCGGTGTAGGTCACGTCGGCCAGGTAAGTGGTGATCGTGATGGTCTGCTCGGCGCTGGTCGCCGTGTTGTTGCTGGCGTCGATGTCTTGCAGCTTGACCGTGATCGTGGCGGTGCCGCCAAAACCCGCTGCCGGAGTAAACGTCAGCGTTGGGATGCCTGCGATGATCGACACTTTTGGCAAGACACGGAACAGGCCGGGATTGGTCGTCGTCACCAGGAAGGTCCGTGTTTGGCCAACCTCGTCCGCCGGGATGGCCCCGAACGTGGCCCAGGGGGAAAACGACTGCGGTCCCGAGGTCAGCAGAACTCTCGGACTGGAAATGTCCGAATTGGGATTGAGCGTAAACGTCGGAACGTCGTTGACGCTCGTGATGTTGACGGTCACGGTGGCGGTCTCAGTGACACCTCCGGAAGTGACGGTGTACATGAAGCTGTCGGAGCCGTTGAAGTTGGCATTGGGCGTGTAGGTAACTTCGCCGGCGGCGGTGAAAGTCACGGTCCCGTTGGTTCCTTGAGTCACGCTGGTGAGCACCGGAACTCCCTCGAAGTTGTCGGCACTGGCTCCGTTGGTCCCCGTGATGACGTTGGCGGTGATGACCGTGTCTTCCAGCGTCGTCAATGTGTCCGCCACGATATCCGCGACGGCGCTGACGGTGATGGTGACGGTGGCCGTCTCGGTGACGCCTCCGGAAGTGACGGTGTAGGTGAAGCTGTCCGCGCCGTTGAAGTCGGCGTTGGGCGTGTAGGTGACGGACCCAGCGGCGGTGAAGGTCACGGCCCCATTCGTCCCTTGGGTGACGCTGGAGAGCGACTCTATTCCTTCAAAGTTGTCGGCGCTGGCTCCGTTGGTCCCCGTGATAACGTTGGCAGTGACCGCAGTGTCCTCCGTCGTCATCAGCGCGTCGTCGACGATATCCGCGACCGCGTTGATCGTGACGGTGACGTTGCCGGTCTCGGTGACACCTCCGGAAGTGACGGTGTAGGTGAAGCTGTCGGAGCCATTGAAGTCGGCCTTGGGCGTGTAGGTGGCGGACCCGTTGGCCAGGAAGGTCACGGTCCCGTTTGTTGGCTGGGTCACGCTGGTGAGCACCGCACCGACCGCAAAGCTATCGGGACTGGTTGGGTTCGACCCCGTAATGAGATTGGCGGTGATTGCCGTGTCTTCATTCGTCGTCAGCGCGTCCGCCACGATATCCACGACGGCGTTGATCGTGACGGTGACCGTGGCGGTCTCGGTCGTGCCCCCGGAGGTCACTGTGTAGGTGAAGCTGTCGGAGCCGTTGAAGTCCGGGTTGGGTGTGTAAGTGACGGCCCCAGCGGCCATGAATGTCACGGTCCCGTTCGCTCCCTGAGTCACGCTGGTGAGCACCGCAGTTCCTTCAAAGTTGTCGGCACTGGCTCCGTTGGTCCCCGTGATCACGTTGGCGGTGATGGCGATGTCTTCATTCGTCGTCAGTGAGTCTGCCACGATATCTGTGACGGCAGTGACGGTGATTGTGATGGTCTGCAGCGGCGTACTCGTATCGGTTCCCAATCCGTCGTCCATCAAAGTGACGTCGAATGTCGCCGTGCCATTCGCATCGGCGGTGGCTCGGTAAGTCAGCGTCCCGGTCGTCGGATCAATGCTCGGATCGACGAAAAACGTGAGGCCACCCGTGGTGCCAATCGGGGTCAGAATGAATGTCAGCGCCTGGCCGACTTCATTCGCCGGCCCGGCGCTGATGTTCGCGGCGAAGTTCGCGACGGTTTGCAGCCCCGCGTCTTCGTTTGAGGCCGCGGGATTTCCAGCGAGCGTGAAGCTGGGACGATCGTTGACCGCGTTGACCGTGATGATGAAGGTCATCGCGACACTGGTATCGGCGCCGCCGTTGGCCGTGCCGCCGTCATCGGTCGCGGTCACGTTGAACGTGGCCGTGCCGTTGGAATTCGGAGCCGCTTGATATGTCAACAGCCTCGTGACAGGGTCAATGCTGGGAGCGGTCAGAAACGTCAGACCGCCGGTGGTCGCCACTGACGTGACCGTGTAATTCGTGATGGTCTGAGTCGATTCGTTGGCGGCACCGAAGGTTGTCACCGTCGCGAATGCCGCGGCCGTCGTTTTCAATCCCGCATCTTCTGCGACGGACAATTCCGGAGCCGCCAGGTTGAGCGTGATGGTTGGGGCATCGTTGACTGGCGTGACGGTGACTGGAATCGTCGCTGACTGTGTGGGATTCACGCCGTCGTTGATGGAAGCCCCAAGAGAATCGCCGCCGTTGAAATTCAGCGTCGGTGTGTACGTCAACCCGGCGGGATCGGCCATTGTGGCGTTCAATGCTGCCAGCGGAGCGGTGATCGTCACCGACGACGTGCCGTTGCCGCTCACCTGCGCGGCTGTCAGACCCAGCGCGACGTTTGTGCTCACCGTGACTGTGCCGCTCACGGCCGTGAGCGTGACCGTCACATTACTCAGCCCCGCATCGACGTCTCCGAACGACAGTCCGCTGATCACCACCGACGTGTCTTCCAACGTCGTTTGTGGCCCCGGTGCCGAGATTGTCGGAGCGTCGTTCACTGCGGAGACCGTAATGATGAAGGTCTGCACGACACTGGTATCGACCCCGCCGTTGGCCGTGCCGCCATCGTCGGTCGCGGTCACGCTGAACGTGGCCGTGCCGTTGGAATTCAGGACCGCCTGATATGTCAACAGCCCCGTCACAGGGTCGATGCTGGGAGCGGTGAGAAACGTCAGACCGCCGGTTGTTGCCACCGACGTGATGGTGTACTTGATGATGGTCTGCGTGGATTCGTTGGCGGCACCGAAGTTCGTCACCGTCGCGAACGCTGCGGCAGTGGTTTGCAATCCTGCATCTTCTCCTACGGACAATTCCGCAGCCGCCAAGTTGAGCGTGATATTCGGGGCATCGTTGACTGCCGTGACGGTGACGGCAATCGCCGCAGACTGCGTGGGATTCACGCCGTCGTTGATGGAAGCCCCAAGAGAGTCGCTGCCGTTGAAATTCAGCGTCGGCGTGTACGTCAACCCGGCGGGATCGGCCAGTGTGGTGTTCAATGCGGACAGCGGAGCGGTGATTGTCACCGACGACGTGCCATTGCCGCTCACCTGCGCGGCCGTCAGGCCCAGCGCGACGTTTGTGCTTACCGTGACTGTGCCGCTCACGGCCGTGAGCGTGACCGTCACATTACTCAGCCCCGCATCGACGTCTCCGAACGACAGCCCGCTGATGACCTTCGATGTGTCTTCCAGCGTTGTTTGCAATCCAGGTGTCGAGATCGTCGGAGTATCGTTTACGGCGGTGACCGTGATCGTAAATGTCTGTGGGTCGCTGGTATCGACTCCGCCGCCGGCGTTGCCGCCGTTGTCGTGCAGCCGCACAGTGACTGTCGCCACGCCGCTGGCATTCGCGGCGGGGGTGTAGGTCAACACGCCTGTCGGCGAGATCGCAGGCAGCACGCTGAACAGCGCGTTGTTGTTCGTCGTGACGAGGAAGTCCACAACCTGCAACGCTTCGATCGGCGGTCCCGCCAGAATGTCAGCGGCATTCGCCCAGTTGACCGACTGAGCTCCGGAGTCTTCGGCGACGACTTGGTCGAGTCCCTTGATGAATTGCGGTGTGTGATTGAGCTGCACCGTGATCGTGAAACTCTGCGAGGTGATCAGCCCATTCGGATCGGTCGCCGTGAGGAGGACTTCGATGGAGCCGATATTCGCATCGAGTGGAGTCCCCGTGAACTCACCAGTGGGCATCAAGCCATTCGTGAGTGGCGTAAACGTCAGCCATGCGGGCAAAGCTCCGCCGTTGGACAGCGAGGCCGACAGCGTCAATGACTCACCGCCGACAGTGCCATCAAACACGCCCGCCGCCGACAGCGTGAACGGCGCGTGAACGCCAACATCTTGGTTGGCGAGGGGATTCACGCTGACGCCGGTATCCGTGGTCGTGGTGACGGCGATGACAAAGATCTGAGCGTCACTCGTGTCGGGAGTCGTGCCGACCGGTGGAGTTGCCGGACCGCCATTGTCTTTCAACCTCACGGTGACATTCGCCGTCCCGTTGGCACCCGCCGCCAGTGAATAAGTCAGCGTGCCAGTGAGTTCTCCCGTCACGGCATTTCGCATTGTTTCATCAATCGTGATCTTCGGCACGACGCTGTTGTCAAACAGCGCGTCGTTGTCGGTCGTGACCAGGAAGGTCAGCGTCTGCTCGTACTCCTCGAACGGCCCCTCCAGAATGTCGGTGGCCCAGTTCGGAATCATGAAGCTCTGCGTGAACGTGTCGAAGCCGGGTGACTGGTTCGCCCCCTTCGTGAACTGCGGCGTGCGATTGAATGGGATGTCGATCCGAAACGTGCCTGTAGTTGTGTCGCTGTTCGCTGTCGCGACCACGTCCACGAGAATGAAGCCCACATCAATATCGACCGGCGTTCCGGTGAAGACCCCCGTCGCCGAACCAGCGGGCAAGCCGCCTTGAGGTGTGAACGTCAGCCAAGCCGGCAGAGTCCCGCCGCCGCTCAAAGTCGCCGAAAGCGTGATGATGTCGTTATCCGCGTCCGATGCCGTCACCGTCAAATTGAACGGTGCGTGGACACCGATCAGTTGATCGTTGATCGCAGCGACCACTGGAGCCGCCAGCAACGTGCGATCTTCCAGGCGTTCGAGAACCATCTGCCACGGCGAGCGTCGGGATTTGTGTCGCTGATTTTTTCGAGTCCAGAATTTCATCGCAGGAACTCCTGGCCGCGATTCCGCGGGCGGCCATGACGAATGAGACAGGCCCGACTTTCCAAACGTAGGTCATGCTTCGGCAAAGACTGCCGGAACAATCGCGCGATTCGGAAGGCCGTGATCTTTCTGCCATGAATCGTCTAATTCGCTCCATCCACACGATGATCCGAGTGGATTGGAGCACTGCTATTCGGATCGGACCGGCGCACAATCGAAACACGTCGCAGAATTGGCACAGCCGATACACCGTTTCCTCAGCGGCACGGCGCTAGCCTAGTTGTGGCCGGTCTCCCGACCGAGCCACTCCGCCCGACCGTAGGTCTCCCGATCACCCAAGCCGTGTGGAATTCAAAATGCTTTGCCTTTCGACGGAGGAGGCCTTCGGCCAACGAACCGTGGCTCGGTCAGGAGACCGGCCACAACAGGCAAGCAGTGGAATTCACCGGCGGCTAGCGCCGTGCCGCTCAATCACCGAAGCCGTTCTTCACCCATCCGCCGGCTTTTGCTATCACGCCGCCCTGCCGAACCTCATGGAAGAGGTTTCGCACGCCGAGAAAGGATGCTCGATGCTCTACCAACAGAATTCGCTCCGCCGGATTGTCTTGCCTGTGCTCAAGTGGCTCTCGCGAGACATCCAGATTCGGCATCACTTCACCGGTGACCGCTTTCGCCTGCACAGCTATTTGCACAAGGGCTACTGGTATCACGGCAAGAACCGCGAGCGGCGGTCTCTGCAGATCTGCCAAGAAGCGATCCGCCCCGGCGACACGGTCATCGAGGTCGGCGGGCACATCGGCTACCTGAGCCTGTTCTTCGCGCAACTGGTCGGCGAGCTGGGGCAGGTTCACGTCTTCGAGCCGGGTCTCAACAACCTGCCGTACATCGAGCAGAACATTCGCTCGCAACACAACATCACGCTCGTGAGAAAAGCGGCCGGCAATCACAACGGAGTCGCGACGTTTTACATGGAGAACCTCGCCGGCCAGAACAACTCGCTCGTCAAAGATTTCGACGGCCTACAGAAGAATCTCCAGAACGCCTTCGATAAAGGGGTCCGCATCACCGAAGCCCAAGTCGAAGTCATCCGCCTGGACGACTACGCCGCGCAGGCCGACATCGTCCCCAGCTTTGTGAAGATCGACGTCGAAGGTTTTGAATTCGAGGTGCTCGAAGGCTTACACGAATTGATGAGCCATCGCCCGGTGATCTTCGTTGAGGTGCAGCGGCAGCACGACCGCGTTTGGGAATTCTTCGAGTCGCACGGCTATCGACTGTTTGATGACGCGATGCAGCCGCTCAACTGCGAGGACGTGTTGGCCATTCGCACGCAGAACGTGTTCTGCTTCCACCCGGAATCGCACGCGAGTGTGCTGAGCCGATTGATGGCCGATCGCCGAGCGGCATAAGAACCGCGCGGTGAAGAGGCAACGACGTGGGGCACGTTTTCAACGTGCCCGTGACGAGCACGTTGAAAACGTGCTCCACGGAAAACGAAACAGAACAAATCTGGGGTCGGGTCTTCAAATTTCAAAATTGCCGAGGCAATTTTGAAATTTGAAG